>NZ_JAUBQR010000096.1:0-8172 GCF_036701385.1 Microcoleus sp. Pol12B4
TCTTGTGTCTGAGCCCGCTCGATCGCCGCCCCCAGAGTCCGGCAAGCAGCCTCCAGCACTTCTTGGTTGAGGGCGGTTTGCAGTTTTTTGACGTTGCGGGACTCCAGCGTCAGTACGCCAATAATTGTACCGTCGGTGGCTGCGATCGGAAAAATGCCCAGTTGTCCAATTCCCGGATGCCGAAATTCCGGCACGGCATTGGGATGTTGGGCATAATTTTCTACGAACAAAGGTTTACCAGTTTTCACCACTTCCCACAGCAAACCGATGCCGTAGGGAATTCCTTGGTCGAGTAATTCTTGCATTCCTGCGACTACGGGTTCCCCGTAAGTAGCCAGAAATTGACTAGAAAGGTGGTTGGAAATCGCCGCCGCTTGCCGGTCGTTTCCCTTACCGTTAATCACCTTGACATCTCCGAAAGCTGCATTCATTGCCTCTACTAAATAGGTGAGGGCAAACTGACCTATTTCTTGCAAACTGTCAGACTTTTGCAGGCGTTCGGTTAAACCTAAAAGAAATCTCAGCCGCCTGACTTCTGCGTTCAAACTAGCTTGGGAGTTTTGATATACCGTAACGTCTCGAAAGGTAAACAGCCGTCCGCCACTGTTGGTAATCGTGGCGCACACCTCCAAACAAACGGCATTGGATTGCTCGAAATAAAATGATAAGCTTTCATGCTTAGATGTTTCGAGTGCTTGCTGAAAGTCTTGCCACTGTTGAACAGATAAGTAACCCCGATCGACAATTTCGGCAAACAGCAAGTGGCACTTCGGCTTTGTTTCCAGCCATTCTGGGGACAGTTCCCACATTCCGGCCAATTTTTTGTTAAACAAAACTAAGCAGTCAGACGAGTCGAACAGAGCGATCGCATTGTCTACTTGGTTGAGAATCAGTTCTTGGTCTGCCCTCAACTGGTGCAAGTCTCTCTCCATTTTCTCTGTGTGTGTAGCTCTTAGTTTCGTTGTCATAACTTTCTAGGGATATGGCAAGAGTTATTTTATAACCCCTTACTTAATGTGACATAATTTTAGGTTTTTGGGCAGTGAGGGCGATCGATCGGCCTTGTGATCTGAGACACTTGCTGGTTTCCGAGGGCGATCCGAGCCACTTTTTAACTGCGTCGGCTACATTGCTTAATCATCAGGCAATAAGGAGGGAAAGCATTATGACAGAAGCAGATTTTTTTAATAACAATGCTGTCGAAGTTGATGGCATCTGACTTGAAACTATTGTGTCCAACCCTGTGCTAAATTGACCCATCATAATAAAAACTAATTCCGCTGATAAGAAATCAGCATATAGCAATCCTAAATAATTGGTGAATTTCTTACTTGATCCCAGTGGGTTCGGAGAGGGTTGGAGTGGGGAAAAAAAATACGACTCCTGCAAAAATTGCTATATGTCAAATGCCATCATGACCTTACCCTTAATTTTTATTAGCAATAACTTGGTTATTTGGATTAACTGCTCAAGCAAGTGTTGGATTCAAAAACATAGGCATAAGGCGCGCCCTAAGCACGCGGAGACAGTGATATCAGTTTCAAAAAAGCAACTGTATGCTCGTGATCCCCACCCATACACAATCAGTTATTTCCAATAATTTCATCTAAAATTGTGCGACTGATCCCTCACACCGAAGTCGAAAATCTACAATGGTATGAGTTATTACGATCGCACTTAATGTTAAGGCGCGCAGTGCGCACCCTACAAATGTGAGTTAGAGCGCAAGTATTGTTAATGTTTCTAATGTTTCTTAGGATTTTTCGGAAAAGGAATGCCCAAACTTTCGTGAAAAACAAGCTGAGTTTTATAAGTCAAGCGCCGGTTAACTTGTTTGATAATTTTTTCCAAAAGCGCATCGCCAGTTTTTTCTATCAAAGGCTGAGACATCGATCGAATAAACTTGGGAAAGCAAACCCCCACAGCCAAATCCAGCTTCCACGTAGCGCTGGTAATCGCAGGCGGCAGCTTAGCACGTTCCGATCTCGGCCAATCGGCAGCAAACTCATGAGACGGTATCTCCACTAGCTTCATTGCCGATCGAAAATCCACTTCATACCCAGGCGAGGTATAATCCGGAACCGGAATAGTCTTAATCAAATAGCAGCCTTCAGCATCAGGCGGCAGCAACTCTAAACCAATTCTCGCTTCAACACGGTAGCCGAAAGCCCCAAAACGCCCGATTAATAAATCATAGCCGTTTTCTCCGAGCGGCTGGGCCTTCATCGGCGAAGCGCACTGGCAAAACCAAGTCTTGTGGTTGTTCAAATGCTTCGCCACCGTCTCCGCATCGGCGTACATCTCCATGCTGTCTTCAAAATGCGTGTGAAACCAAATCGGCTCAACTTCCTCTCCTGCATCCGCGCTTCCACTTTCGGGCTGTCGGAAACTCGCATCTTGGTAGTAATTTTCGTCAGAAGCTTCAACAGTTTGATATTCAGCGGAATCGTGCTTCATATTATGCTCTCCTGTTATACACGCCAATCAATCTGGTTGGGGATGTGTTAAGGAAGTTTCCTCCCTACAATTGAGAAATTGATAGTAACAAAACTTACCCTAGTTCAGCATAACTCGACTTATGAAAGCATTTGTAGCAGGAGCCACAGGTCAGACAGGCCGCCGCATCGTCGCAGAATTAGTCAAGCGAGGTATTCCCGTGCGCGCCTTAGTCCGAAATCTAGACACAGCTAGACAAATTTTACCACCGGAGGCTGAGTTAGTGACCGGGGATGTATTAAATGCGACTTCCCTGCGCGATGCCATCGGCGATAGTACGGTATTGCTGTGTGCGACAGGGGCGGCCCCTGGTTTTGACCCGACAGCCCCTTACAAGGTGGATTTTGAAGGTACTAAAAATTTGGTGGATGCAGCTAAGGCTAAGGGCATTGAGCATTTTGTGCTTGTGACTTCTCTGTGCGTCTCTCAGTTTTTTCACCCCCTGAATATGTTCTGGCTGATTCTGGTTTGGAAGAAGCAAGCCGAGGAGTATTTGCAAAAAAGCGGCCTAACTTATACGATCGTCCGTCCGGGCGGTCTCAAAAATGAGGATAATTCAGATGCGATCGTCATGACAGGTGCGGACAAAATGTTTGAGAGCAGCATTCCCCGCACCAAGGTAGCCCAAGTGTGCGTGGAGGCGCTATTTCAGCCGACTTCTCGCAACAAGGTTGTGGAAATTGTGGCGAAGTCTGAGGCTCCGCAAAAGAGTTTTGAGGAGTTGTTTGCCGGCGTGGTTTGATTGAATTAGCCTCGCTTGAGTTCGGTGCGTCAGACTAAAACAATTTGATTTAGATCTGAAATGTTGCACCATTGTCAAGAACAGGCTTTCGGGCCTGTTCCACAAAAAGTGGATTTTCTTCTTGTGGGGAGTAGGGGTTGGGCATCCTGCCAGCCCAAAAAAGGCTTATCGAGAATGGTGCAAGATCTGATTTGGGTCAAAGATTGGGGCTGACGCACCCTACAACAATTTTCCGATCGCCAAATCTGGCAAAATCTTAATAGTTTTACGATTCGCCGTTAAATTTTCCCTCTCTCAGCATGAAAACTCTCAAGTGGCCAGCTTGGTTCCCCTATCCGATTTCGTGGTTAAGGGCATTTGCTCTCGCTCAGAGTTTTAGTTTTTTCCTTCGCAGGGGTATTCCTTTTGTCAGCGACGATATCGGCTTTCTGACTCTACTGCTGGCGGCTTGGCTGATTCAGTTGCCTGTGTTTTTTGTGTTTCACTTGTTCGCCGTCAAGATCTTAAATCCCTTACTAATTATGCTGCCGGGGCGCTTTCGCGTTGCGCGCAAGTTCAAGCGCAGGCACACTGGTATTCGATCGCACTTGCGAGAAGGCTTGAATGCTGTTGTAGTGATTTTTTTTGCATTTAATCTGTCGCTGTTGGTGCAACTTGCGATTTTTTATTGGCCAGCGCGATCGATCGATCCGGCCCAGTTACTAACAGGAATATCTACTCTGACAAATGTTGCCATAGCCGGTGAATTAGATTTCTGGCTGAGCAAATTGGCGGGGGTTTTATCGAGTTTAACGCTGGTAGCCGCGCCGCTATATCAATACGATTTCCGGGTGCGCCGGATGCGGGCGGCTCGAAAATTAGCCGAAATTTCGGAAATGGAAATGAGTTGGCTAGAAGCTGAGAAATTCGGCCGTCGCAAAAGAGGTTTGCTAAGGCAATCAGAGATTCAAATCCTCGGATTTATACTTTTAATCGGCGCTGTGATTGGCGGCGGTGTTTTTGTGGTTGACAGTTTGCAGGGAAATCAGCAGTTGTCGCAGTCGGTAAGCGGGGTGGGCAAATTGCCACCACTGGCTATGAAAACCGGCGATCCTTACATTCGGGCGCTGATGCGAACTATTTCTGCTAGCGAGTCGAATGTTGCTCGACCTTATCACGTTGTTTACGGTGGTAAATATATATTAGATTTGAGCCGCCATCCTGACTGGTGCGTGAAGATTGTTAATGGCCCGAATCGAGGCAAGTGTACTACCGCAGCAGGTAGGTATCAATTTCTGACTACGACTTGGAAGGAGAAGGCTAAGCGCTATCAGGCGCGTCGTGCTAATTTTTTATTCTGGGAAGATTACAGTTTTGAACCAGAAGATCAGGATGCTGTGGTTTATGCTTGGTTGAGCGATCGCAAGTTTTGGAAAGCTGATATTCCTGAGATGCTGCGGCAGGAAAGATTAACCGACGTATTGCGGATGCTTTCGGGAACTTGGACGAGTTTGGGATATGGAATTGAGAACAATTCTATGAGTTCTCGTTTGCCGAAAGTCTACCGGGAAATGCTGCGGGAAGAATTGGAAAATGCTGGTTCTTAAGGAGTTAAATGTTGACGGTTGACTGTTGACTGTTAACGCGTGTTATTGGTTATTAACAACCCAAAGCGATTAAGAAATAACCACTAATAAGTCACGAATAACTAATCCTTCAAGTTTGGTAAAAATGCTGTCAAACATTTGTACAATTCTAATCCAGGTCCAGCTTGCAGCGGATAAAGCCTGTCGAAATTAATGGGGTTTCCCGGTGCTAATTTCCACTCGGTTTTCTGTGCTGTTTTTTGGGAAATTTCGATCGCTACCGTGATGTTAATAATGTTGTTCTGCTGGGGTATTCCCCGGAAGCAGTAACTTTTGCCAGTGCGTTTGTCTGAATCGCTGCCAGTGATGTATCTGTCTTGTTTGCGAAATTGGATTTCTCTGAAAGGTCGATCGATCGCAAAGGAGTCTCGGTAGCGGTAGTCTCCGTCGCGCAAGATTTCGACAGTCGGCCTGATTTGACTTATAAATGTTCCTGCACTAAGAGTTAGCATCATTGATCCGGGTTCCTCTTGTGAAATCGGTGATTTTGCTTTTGCTGCCTGGTGTCTATGTCGTTGTGGGCGATCGGCTGAAACAAACGTGCGCCGTGTAACAAATTAATAAAAGTTGTTAAGCTGTTTAAGTTGATCCCTAGCTATCGTGAATAATTATTTCATGGTTTTATCTCTGCCACCTATCTGAGTCATAATAGAAACATACAGCAAGCCGTGATAAATTTTACGGGCATATTTTAAGGATTAATTGACGATACTTAGAGGATACGGCTATGTTTTGCGTGACGCGAGAAACAAAAAATTTAGGGCGGGTTGAAACCGGAAATTCCCAACGGCGAGGATCTTTAACCTCTGCGTCTAAAAGTACCCGTATTCTCCGAGCGCGAGTTTACAAAGATGAGGCTTTGGTGTCTGCTACCCTGGCGGGACTGCCAAGTCTTTTGGCATCCCTCGAAAGCTTTCGCGAGCAGTAGAACTTGGCATTTTCTATTGCTATATATGGCGCATGGAGATTTGTGATAGTGGCTGTCAACCAAGCACGGGATGTTTTGATTGCACCTACCATCTTCCTCGATTTGAGTAGAGTTTTTCTGTACTAAACTCTTGCAGGACGCTGAAACCTGGTTGTTTATACAAAAACATTTTTACAGCCCTTTGTCAGGGTATGAAAAATGGTATAAAAACCAGGTTTCTTGGTTTGTGTCCGTAAGTCTTGTGTTAACAAAATTTATTTGTTAGTGTCATCGGGTGCGATCGATGCCTCTACCTCTTGGGATGAACGGCTTAACATAGAGTCGTGCAGGTGTTCGTTGTGCTGCCTTTCTTGAGCCATTAATTCTCGGGCTTTTTCTTCAGCAATTCCCTCGCCATGTGTTTCTAGCTCGTGGGAGGAACGGTTGAGCATAGATTCGTGCAAGTGTTCGCTATGCTGCCTTTCTCGTGCAATTAGTTGTCTAGCTTTTTCTTCCGCGTTCATGAGAAATTTCTCCAATTGCTGGTTAGAAGCGATTCTTATATTAAGATGCCACAATTTGAGAGTAAATGTAGCAATATTAACATAAATTTTTACAAAAAAATGTATAAAAAAATGTATAAAAAAAATTGAGTTTGCTGGCGGTGGGTAGAGAGAGCCGTGGTTGCCGAGCTAATTATTGCCAGACGCCGGAAAAGATATTCTTGACTGCGATCGCAATTCGATTTAAGTCTTCCTTCAGCAGGGGTGGCCAAGAAACTCCTCTGCGGAGTCCAGCTTCAAATTGCTGCAAACCTTCTACTGACAGTAAATGTAGTGCCGAGATTAATTGTCGATCGAGCATTGGAGATTCTTGCAGCCCGTCAAACAATATTTTTAAAGCTAATAAAATCGATGTCACCTGTCCGGGTACGGGCGGTTGACCTTGTTTGAGACGCATCAGGAAGGCGTCGGGATTTTTCTTGGTTTCCAGAGCGGTTCCTTGGTCGATCAGAAAACTGCGGGCTGTTTTGTAATCCATTTGACGTGCGATCGATCTCCTGCAATTAATTAGCTGGCATTATATCACTTTTTGTCTCGCTCAATTTGGTAATATATTTCCATACAGGCTAAACTACAGCTACTGGTGAGGTCCGCCCATAAGCACGCTACAACTACTGATAGAGGCGTAGCATTCATCCCACAGTCGTCTTGATCGAAGTGAAACGGACAGGGAAAAATCAAACAATGGCAAAACACCAAGAAAATAGCAGAAAATCCAAGATTTATCGCTACTTGTGGCTGCTTTTTTTGTGTCTGAGCTTTCTGTTAGTTCCGCTCATCAAAAAAATAGCTGCCGATACGCCATTCCCCCCACCCGCTCCTATTGCAAATAATGCTACTTTTGGAGCGAGGATTCAAAGGACGATGGGGCTACTTGCGGCTAGCACTCCAACAGACCGCCGCCAAGTGCGTATCCTATTCTACGGTCAATCCATCACAGAACAAGATTGGTGGAAAGATGTAGTGAAGGATTTGAGACAGCGATTTCCCAATGCAGATTTAATTGTGGAAAATCGGGCAATCGCAGGATTTGCCGCCCCGATTTTAATCCGGCCCAGCGAACACGATTTGTATCCTTTTTATCCAGACTTGCTGATTTTTCACGTCTACGGAGGCGGTGAAGATTACGAAGCCATAATTGCCAATGTCCGCAGCCGCACTGCTAGCGAAATACTCTTGCATTCAGACCACATCCAGTGGCTGCCCACAGGCAACAGCGACGATCCAGAAGAAGCCAAAAGATACGAATGGCACAACACTCATTCTACTAAATGGCTGCCTGAGTTAGCCGATAAATACGGCTGCGAAATCGCGGAAATTCGCGAACCTTGGCGTCGGTATTTGAAAGACAATCGCTTGCAACCACAACAGCTATTGAGCGACAGCGTTCACCTCAACGATTGGGGAAATTTTCTCCTAGCTGCTCTCATAAAACCGCATCTGCGATACAAACCAAATTCTCCTCAACCGCCGCAGGATTTAGTGAAAACCTATAGGGTTGGCAGCGATGTTAAGTGGCAAGATGGCAAGTTGGTTTTAGAATTTGAAGGAAATAGAATAGATGCGATCGCCGATAAAACCTTCAACGGCAAGGCAATGTCTGCTAGAATTGCGATCGACGGCAAAAAACCCTCAGAATTTCCTGAACTTTACAGCATCACCAGACCTCGCGCTAGTCCTGGCGTTCCTTGGCCGGCAATCATCCAAGTGTCTAGCCAAAAACCGCTAATCGTCGAAGATTGGAAAGCCGTAATTACTGAGATTAACAGCGACGCCAGCAAGTTTAAATTTGACGTTGTAGGTTCTAAAACAGGTTACGACGGCAGCGGTACAAATGAC
>NZ_JAUBQR010000096.1:8272-22652 GCF_036701385.1 Microcoleus sp. Pol12B4
TTAACAGCGACGCCAGCAAGTTTAAATTTGACGTTGTAGGTTCTAAAACAGGTTACGACGGCAGCGGTACAAATGACCAAATGTTTGTCTCAAAATCGGGCCGCATCGTCATTGAACCGAGAAACTGGTGGCTTAAAAATTCTTATGAATACTCTAAAAAACCTACGCCTAAAGGCTTTGAGATTTCCTGGCAGGTGCGACCAATGTTTGTGGATTCATACGTTCCGCCACAAGTTGCAGATTCAAGCCGCGAGTATTCTACAACATTAGCTCAGAATTTGAGCAACTCCAAACACACCATCGAAATCGTGTCCGAAACAGATGGGAAAGTTCCTATTGAGGCAATTCGAGTTTATCGCCCTCCTTTCTCCAATCTAAAATCTCAAGTTGAGAGTTTTAAACCGCAGAGATCAGCGGATCAACGCTGATGCAATTTTATCAGCATTTATTTGCGTTCATCTGCGGTTACAAAAATCTTCCTGTTGATTTTATAGCAATCGACTTAGCTGCGCCCGGTTAAGAATTGTTCAAACCCTTAATATTCAAGCCTCTTGACTCCTGAACTGCTATCATCGCTAAAATTATTAACTTCTCATAATCCCCAACTGGTAAAATATCAACAGCGATAAAAACAAATCCGCCACAAAAATAAACACCCACGAAGTCACCACCGCAGCCGTTGCAGCTTGACCTACTCCTTTCCCTCCGCCCGCCGTCGTCAACCCCCAACCGCAACCGACAAGGCCAATTATCAACCCAAAAATAAAACTCTTAATCGCCACAGTTACTAAATCCCAGGGCCCCAAAGAAGTCCGCACCGATTCCAAAAATACCGATGGTTCCAACTCATAAAAATTAACCGCCACAAACAGCCCGCCCAAAATCCCCACTGCTACCGCAAAAATTGTTAAAATCGGTAGCATGATGCAGCAAGCTATCACCCTCGGCACTACTAAATAATCAACCGGATTTGTTCTTAACATATACAGGGCGTCTATTTGTTCCGTCACCTGCATTTCTCCTATCTCCGCCGCAAAGGCCGAACCTACTTGTCCCGCCACTACACCCGCCGTTAAAAGTGGTGCTAATTCGCCACAAAATGCCACAGCAAAAGGACCTCCCACCGCCCCAACCGCCCCAAAGTGAACCAATTCTCTGGCCGATTGAAAGGTAAAAATCATGCCGCCAAAAAAGGCTATTACCAGCACGGATCGGAAAGAATCCAGGCCTACTGTTACTAAATGTTCCATGATGTTGCGATGGTCAATTTTGCCTTGGAGTATGCGTAGCAGCACTTGGCCTCCCAGGAACAGTGTCACTAGAAACCGCTGAAACCACCTGTTATTGAAGGTTTCATCTAAATGTCGATCGTGCTTTTCTTGGTATTTTTTAGCCAATGACTGAGGGCTCGCGATTAATTGCAAACAGGGCGAAGCACTGCCACCTACTGATTTTCGGCAATCCTACAGCAATTATTGCACGATTTGTCAACCTATATTTTCAGTCTGCCTGCCCTCCGGTTGGTTTGCTCTACCTTTTTAGATTTTAGATTGGCAGTGATTGATTCTGTGGTAATCATCACTCATTTTCCAATCTAAAATCTAAAATCTAAAACCCTGGGACTACTCCGCAAGTAATAAGTGGATAAACTTATCCAACTCTTCATTATTCTTATCGGCTTGATCCTTGCCAATTCTCAGCAGGTCTGATATTTTCTCTTCCGAGGCATCATCAATGGGCAGCGGTTGTTCGTGGCTCAAATCGGGAGTAATTCTTAAATATTGATTCGGTCTTTCAACCGCATCATAAATTTGAATGAGTTGATAATTTACAGTTTCCGCAACTCCCGTCATCATGATATTAATTAAAGGCTCAACCCACTCAACTTGACCCCAATTTTTGACTTTTTCGTAGGGAAATTTTTTCTGAGCTTCTCCAGTTCCCAAGGATAAAATTACCATATCTTTGGCTGTCGGGCTTTTTTCGGGGCTATCGTCAGGAATTCTGAATTTATTTCTAACTTCAGCATAGGCACAAAGTGCGGGATTGTTTGCGAAAACTCCTCCGTCAATTAAAGCATAGCATTCATTGCTAAAAGAGTAGATTTTAGAGACCTCAAAATAAGAGGGAGCTGCAGATGTTGCTCTGGCGATATCTCTAATGAAATAGTCTTCTGCTGGACATTTTTTACCATCTATTTGATCGAAAAAGTGAGCTTTTCTCCTTTCTATGTCGTAACTGGAAATTAAACAAGGTTTTAGCAGTTCGCTGAGTTTGCAATCTCTAAAATGTTCCCAAAATAATTTTTCTAAGGGATCGCTGGGATATTTCTCATCTCTCAAACCATCTAGAGATCTGACTTTTTGCCAAAATGAAGTCTGAAAAACGTCGCGGCCACTCTTAATGGAAAAATTAACAGCGTCTTGCGCCGCCCACCGAGGCCTGCTAGGCTTTTCGGCATCGGGACACAAATAGATGCAAGTTAAAATTCCTCCCGCACTCGTGCCAGCGATTAAATCAAAATAGTCAGCTATTCTCGCATCTGGGTTGCCACTTTTTTGTTGCAGCTTTGACTCAACGCTAACTAAAACTTGCGCGGGAATTATTCCTCTAATTCCGCCTCCATCTATGGATAAAATCCTGGTATATTTAGCCATAACTGTTGTCTATTCCCGACGTTTGCTCGTTTCCTAATTTCAAATCCCTAAGCCTCGGAATTCATGCACCGCTCAATCTCAAGTCCCAAATCTTCAATCTAAATTTAATTGGCGGGCTGCGATCGTATAGCGAAAAATGTATTCTACAATTTCTACGTAATTGTAGGCAGCGGCTGGCGAGTCTGCCCAGACTGTGATGCCGTGATCGCGAATTAATAAAGCGGGTACAGAGGGCGTACAAGTGGCAAAGAATTCGCAAATTTCCTTGGCTATCTTAGGGACTTCTAAATAATTTGTAAAGAGGGGTATCGACACTTGCGGGTTTTCCTCCCACACCCCCAAACCTTTCACCATTTCGATCGCCGGTAAAGGCACTGCATCTCCTGCTGTTAGCCGAGAAACTAAATTTGCCTCGATGGAGTGGACGTGATAGCAAGCTTTAGCGTTTGGAAAACAATTGTAAACAGCTAAATGAATGCTGGTTTCGGCCGAAGGGCGGCTTTCGGCAACAGGTTGCTCGACAATTGCGCCGTCTGAGTTCATTCTGATAAAATCTTGTTCAGTTAACTGCCCTTTCGCGCGGCCGCTAGCAGTAATCCAAAAACTGCCATCTGGTAAGCGGGCTGAAAGATTGCCAGCAGTCCCAACCATCCAACCGCGATCGTAAAAATGTTTGGCGGCTGCAATTAAATCCGATCTCAAATCGCCACTCATTTTTTATAAATCCTCAGTTTTTGCTCTACTTTTTACGTTAATACTGACATTTTGTACTATTTTCAAAAACGGGCAAGATGCCTGTTCCACAAAAAGTAATTTTTTTGTGGGTTGAACACTTTTCCGCCCGCCCGTGAAAGGCTTATTGATAATAGTAGTCGGGGGCTTATGTAAACCTAGGCTGGATACTGCCTAGTTTACCAATACACATAATAGCCTTTGTTGAAAAAGGCTATAGTTTCAATTCCATTTCTGGGACAAACTTTCCAAGATATCAAAAAAATTATCCCATTTAGTATAAGGCTTTTGCTGTTCGTCTAGATACTCGGCAAGCCGATCGCGCGCAAACACCGACGAAGCCTGCAAAGCCATATTAAAATCCGTCAGCGAATCTCCGATCGCCACCTGTTCTTCGGCCGGGTGCTGCGCCATCACCCGCACCTTAGACACCAATTCCTCATCTCCTTCCAACTCAGAATTGACTTGCAACCGAGGGCCACTAGCGTCCACATCCACAGCGTAAATAACGCTCGCCCGGTTTACCAAATCGCCCATTACCGTCTCTACCATAATCCGAAGACCACCGGACACGATCGCAAAATCTACCTTTTTCTCGTCCAAAAAATCCAGCAATTCCAACAATCCCGGCCGCATCAGCCTTCCCCTAGAAAATTCTACAATTTCCCCGTAACATTCAGAGGGAATAGACTCTAGTAACTGTCGCACTCCCGATCGCAAACTCAGCCTTCTAGCGTATATTTCAGGCATTAGTTGAGACGACAATTCCGGTGCGAAATGCTTGAGCATTGCCACAAAAGTTTCTTCAACGGTTATCGTGCCGTCAAAGTCGCAGAATACCACCCGTTGCTGATTGTTCGAGATTGAAGATTTTTGCTTGTCATCGGTCATTGTCAGTCGCACCTTTCGAGAACGGGAAAAGTTTACACAATTCATCGTACACTGTCGAGCGATCGAGCGCGACTGCCCAAAACTAATAGTGACGAGCTGTTTGTTGGCAATTTCCCGCAGGAGTTTATGCAGATTCTTCCAGAGAATCTTCCAGGGAATCTTCCAGAGAATCTTCTAGGGAATCTTCCAGAGAATCTTCGAGAGAATCTTCCAGGGAATCTTCTAAGTCCTGGTGTTGGTTTTTTGTCTTTTGGGGGTTAGACTTAGCCGGCAAACAGATTAAATTATCATCCTCAGTATTAATCAAACCTTTCGATCGCAACTTACCCATCAGGCGCGTCACAGTCACCCGCGTTGAGCCGATGGCGCTGCCAATTTGAGCGTGAGTCAAGGCCCAAGGCAGCCGGTAGCCCCGAACCACATCCGGTTCGCCGTCACCTACGTAAGGTTCGCCGAACTCCTCGATCAACAAAGTGAGAAATCCCAGCAGTCGGTCGATCGTCCGGCGCTGTCCCAAAGTGCTCAGCCAGAGAAGTTTCCGCTGGTGCTGGTAGCGAAACGCATCCAAAATTTCCCTACGAAAGTGAGGCCAATTATCCAAGTCGTGCCAGTACATCCACACTACGTGAGTTTGATCGGCATGAGCGTAAGCTTGGAGAGTAAACGGAGACTGAGCAACCAGTTCAAAGGGCTGGCCAGCGCCGACGAAGCCCAAAAAAGCTTCTTCTGTAGTTTTGTCAGCGGATTTTGACTTCGCCGCTGCAGCGCTAACTTGAGCGCTGCCTACGAGCCGCACAGAACCTTTCTGAACTAAATACAGCAGTCCGGGTCTTGCGGGAATCCGCTCGTCTTTGCTAAAAGTGCGGCAGCGGTAGTGTTCCTGGGCCCAGTCGATAATTCGCTGCCAAGTGATAAAAGGTCGATCGATAGTCTCTAGAGGCGTGGAAGTTGATTGCATAAGTGAGGCTCTGGGATATATTTAATAGTGAGACAAACAGTTTCTGCCAGCAGTGCGATACAAAGTGAGATAACCAACCCCCGATCGAGCTTGTACGCTTCTTAACTGTGCTGACTTTTCTGTGTTTTACCGAAAAATTAAATGTAGCAAAAAATACATCAAAATGGTAGAGATCAGCAAAAAATTTGTCTGAAATAATTGTAGATTTAGCCCCAAAATCGCTACAAAGCCTATTAATTCGATTTAGCCCCGTCCGGAGGAGCCGATTGACTATCCCTGACATCCGCAGTTTAACGTACAAGAAAAGTGCAAGCGGTCACAGTTGATCGTTGCTTTTACGGTAGAATGAGCCGATATGGATACAGCAAAGATCTCACAGTGCCCGGAAGTAACAGTGAAGTGTTTTTTGCTTTCAATGTTCCAAAGCGCGATCGCCCAGCAGGGAACACTGGCCCAAATTCCGTTAAATCCCATAGGTGGCAGCCTTTTCAAGAACAGGCAAGATGCCTGTTCCACAAAGAGTGAATTTGATTGTGGGGTGAGCATCCTGCCCGCCCATAACAAGCTTATTGAGAATGTTGCAATAATTCCGTTAAATCGAAGTAAAGATAGCGCGCGGGTGGTGTACGTGTCTGCGATCGCCCTGAAATTGGCTAAAACTTGGCAGCAGAAACCGCAGACAATCGCAGCCGAGTTGGCCGAAACACTCGAACCGCTGTGCTACCCAGATTTCGCCGTTAAAGTAGCGCCGGGGGGAATGATCGAGATGGAGTTGACTGATGCAGGTTTAGGCGTCTGGTTGCAGCGTTTAGCTCAAACGAACCTGCCAGTTCCAGAATCCAGAGTATTATCTCCTGTTGTGTGTGCCGATCGACTGTTTCCCATTCAATACAGCCACGCGCGCTGCTGTTCCCTGCTGCGAATGGCCCACCGCGATCGGATAATTGCGATCGCCCAGCCCGATGTCACTACAGCGCCGGAAATTTGGTCGCTGGCGAGTCCCAATCCTATCCCTTGGATTGACGAGGGCGATCGACTGCGGTTAGTGCATCCAGCCGAATTCAATTTAATTTCGCAATTGTTAACAGTGCTAGACAATTTATATCCTATTTTTGACGTAAAAACAGGCGAAAAACCTGTCAATTATTTCAAATTAGCCAATAGATTGAGCGAAGCATTTCAGATTTTTTACAGTCAGTGCCGAATTTGGGGAGAAGTTAAAATAGACCACCCAAAACTCGCCCAAGCCCGATTGGGTTTAATATTAGCAACTCAATCTTTGCTGCGATTTATCCTAGAAGAATCATTGAGCGCTATTGCTACTTTAGAACTTTGATTTTATCCTCATTTTTAGCAAAATTTATTCATACTCCGACGTGGATTTCCAAAATTTTACTTGACTTCTTCCATCGAAAAATGTCTCTATTTTATCTGTAACACAATGAAGGATACTTTATTAATAAAATAAAAAAATTAGATAGAAGCTAAGTATTCTTATTTTTTCTAATTTATTTAAGTAATCTTTCTTTTTGCTTGTTAGACCGATAATTTTTATCTGGCATCTATGGCTGTGCTCCTTAAAATACTTAATCTTATGTTATAAAATTAAGCTGCGTAGCATCTCATCTATTAGCTATCCAGTATGCTCGAAAAACAAGAAGAATATTACAGCTTAGTAGGAACGAATCCTCTCCCTCTTGAGGAAATCCAAGAAGATATAGCATTAGCAGAGACCGTACTTCTGACCAATCAGCCTCTAAAACTTTCCAAACCGGAAACTCGGTTAAGCCTCAGATCACTAACTTTGGAAAGTGTCTTCGCTACGGCTTTTTACAGTATCATCGGCGGCGCGTTGCTCAGTAATTTC
Organism: Microcoleus sp. Pol12B4; assembly: GCF_036701385.1. Lineage (NCBI taxonomy): Bacteria > Bacillati > Cyanobacteriota > Cyanophyceae > Oscillatoriales > Microcoleaceae > Microcoleus > Microcoleus sp. Pol12B4. Next base: position 15,378 of record NZ_JAUBQR010000096.1, read on the forward strand.
TTGCTGGATTTAGGAGCGGGCCCAGTCGAAATTGGTATGCTCGCCTCCATTCCTCAACTGGTAAATCTGCTCCAACCGTTAGGAGCTTATATAGGAGACCGACTGCAGAGCCGCCACTGGTATTCCATCTGGATTTTCGGACTGTCGCGACTGCTGTGGCTGATTATCGTGCCAGCCATTTGGTTGGGAGGCTCATTTCAGCTCGCTGGACATCAGCTAGTGCAGTTGACATTGGCAATCATCTGGGTAACTCAAATCTTAGAATCTTTAGGTCGCGCTTCCTTCTTGAGCTGGTTAGCGGTTTTAGTACCTCAGCGGTTGCGCGGGCGGTATTTTGGCTTTCGCAATAGTGCTGTCAGCTTGACGAATCTCATTGGTGTGCCGTTGCTGGCTCTAGTGGTATCGAACTGGCCCAGTGGAAGGATCCAAGGTTACAGTGCCATCTTGGTTTTAGGAATTGTGCTTGGCATCATCAGTCTAGGTTGTCAGTTCTTTATGACCGATGTGAACCCAAAGCTTTTACACGTAACGCATTCAGATACAGGCGAAAAATCATCCATAGGGACAATTTTTAGCTTTCTCCAGGAACCCAATTTTTTAAAGTTTTTGCTTTACTCTGGTCTATGGAGCTTTGCCGTTAACGTCAGCGCGCCCTTTTTTAACCTTTACTTGCTGGATGACCTAAATATAGATGTCAGCGTGGTAACGCTCTATGGCAGCTTAGGTGCTGGTGCTAACTTGCTGATGCTGGTTTTTTGGGGGAAGCTGGCTGACCGGGTTGGGAATCGCCCGATTTTGCTAGTAGTGGGAGTTTTGGTGGCTCTGACCCCTCTACTCTGGCTAGAAGGTGGAACGGCTCCAATTTTCCTATGGGTCTGGTTCCCGCTGTTGCACATCATCGGCGGTGCAACGTGGGCGGCGATCGACCTGTGCAGTGGTAATCTGATGATGTCGGTGACACCACTACGCAATCAGTCGATATACTTTGCGATCGCGGCCGCCGTTCCTGGTGTCACTGGGGCAATGGGAATCACCCTTGGTGGCTTTATTGCCACTTTGACCAATCTCGGTGGTTTGCCAGGGGTGTTTGCCCTCTCAGCCGTCTTACGACTGGTGGCTCTCCTGCCCTTGGTTTTTGTTCGCGAGCAGCGTTCTGTGTCTTTGGGTAAGTTTTGGCTGCTCTTGTTGCCAGCTTGGTGGAGAAGAGTGGCGATTGAACCTGGAGACATCAGGTTTCAACCATTAATAGTTGAACAGTTGGACTCTGGGCCTGAAAGCTCAGGCGATCGCTCTTCAACTCTTGATAGACTGTAGTCCGACAATAATTCAGAAAAGAGTTGATTAACCATTTTTAAAGTGTTAAAATCCTCATCATATCATCTAAGATGTGACGGCTGTTGAATCACTTTTTTTCAGAAATATAAAGTCTGGCAATTCGGGATAAGTTTTGTATGGCATCTAATTATTTTTGGGTGCCTTCAACATTTTTTACGATAGCGATCGTTCGTCGCAGCTCGATAGCCAATTCTCACGATCGTCAATCGCTCCTAGAACGACGAGGCTCAATTTAATCACTTTACGAGCGGCTGTTAAGGGTTCTTCAAATTCTGGCATTGTAAAATAGCCAGATTTTTATTCAGTTTTTTGAGAATAAATCGCATGGTCACACTACCACGTATAGCCTCACCCGGGCGTCAAATTCATCGATGACTATCCCAAGATAATGCCTGCATCTAGTTTAAGGTGTGGCAGGCGAAATTTGCTTTTTTTCAGGTTTTGCGATCGGCAGCGTTACTGTAAATTTACTGCCAACGCCTTCTTCACTGATCAAAGTAATTTCGCCACCGTGCAAGTCCACGCATTTTTTAACAATGCTCAGCCCCAGTCCAGTACCGGGAATTCGACCAACATTTTTTGCCCGGTAAAATGAATCAAACAGCCGTCCTTGGTCTGCTACAGGTATGCCAATTCCTGCATCCTGTACAGAAAAAATAGCCTCTGTTTCAGTAACTTTTAATTCAAAGATTACTTCGGTATTTGGGGGAGAATACTTAATAGCATTTGACAGCAAATTGCCCAGAATGCGCCGGAGCAAGCTTACCTCCAAACACGCCATCGCGGATTGATGGTGATTGACAAAAATCAGCGTCACCCGATCATTTTCAGGTTTCAAATTCAGGCTGCTATGAAATTCCGCTACCAACTCATTACACAACTTTGCTAAGTCTATCGGTAGCAAGGAAAATCCTGTTTTTCCTGACTCAACACGCCCCAGCAGCAGCACATCATCTAATAACAAATCTATGGCTTTTGCTGCTGCTTGAGTTTTGTCTAGAAGTTCTTGTGTTTTCTCCTCTGTTAATGTCAACTTGTACTTGCTAAGAAGTTGTGTAGTGCCGATGATGAAATTCAAAGGATTGCGAACGTCGTGGGCAATCATGTACAGCAACGATGTTTTCATCTCGTTGAGTTCTTGGGCTGTTTGCAGAGTGCGATCGAGTTGGTCATGAGACAATTTGAGAGTTAAAGACAACTGGCGCGATCGCAGCAAAATCTCCACCCGCGCTTGCAATTCTATCTTCTCGATCGGAGCGATAATCAAATCGTCAATACTTTGCCAAATAAATTGCGTTGCCATCCCTACATCCGAGCGGGATGTAATCAAAAGAAAAGGCAAGCATACCGGGTGTTCTGCCTCTTTTTGGGCGGCCACCCATTGCCAATGGCGTTTCAGGGAAATACCGTCAATTATCCCCAGGTCAAAAGATTGATTAAATGGTAAAAAATCCTCACTCTTTTCTGTTGAGTTTGGCAGCAATACCTCATAGTAAACAGCTAGCCATTCTAATAACAAGCGGCGATTTTCTTTCTGTTCGACAAGCAATAAAATTTGACTCACGCAGATTCTCCTAGCAAGCTGTGAACAATTCCCAGCAAATCTCTAACGATCAAAGGTTTTACCAACATATTCCGAGCCCCGTGGCAGAGGCTTTCGTGCTGAATAGCAGCGCTTTGCTTGGGCGAGAGTATCAGAAAAGGGATTTGGTGATTTCGCAGTTGTTCGCAGCACTCCCAGATCCGGCGATCGAAACCAGAAATATCTACTAAAGCCATCCCGATCCTAGCAGGCTGACTGATAGCTTGTGCAACATCTTCAAAGTTATAAGCCGCGATCATCTGGTATCCTTCTTTATTGAGAAATTGTGCTAATAGTTCCAAGTTTCGCTGATTGCGGTCTACGGCTAAAATTATTGAAGTGCCAGTCATTTATCAGCTTCCTGTGAATACGGGTTATACCATTTTAGATTTTAGATTTTAGATTTGAGAATGGGGAGTGAGTGATTATATATGGGTTGGGATGTGGCATAAAGTTGGATTCTTTTTTGATCTGGTATTAGCTTACTTTTCGGCGAGCAATTACATAGGTTTTCAGTTGAGTGAAGTACATATGCTGGGGTACAGGACACGGCCGCGTACCCTGTACCCCTACTGTATTTCATAGAATTGAAAACTAAACTACGATAAAAATCGAAAAATACACAAATTTACCAATATATTTAAGTTTTCCAGGACTTAGGCTAGTGGTGAGGTGCGCGGTGCGCCCCCTACTTATTTGTAGATTCACGACTGCAAAATTAGCTGCACTTGCCCAGAAAGAGCAGGACAAACCCCGATTCAATCTTCCTCCCCTCCCCCCTCAATCCACACCGGCGCCGAACTCAAAATGCCGCGCAGCCCCGCTATCGGTTTGCTGACTTTGATGCCGTACCGAGTAATCTCGAGTTCTCGCAGAGTTCTCTCGAAATTGCTGACTCGTTTTTTAATTACTCCGATCGCCTTGCGGATTTCTGTCCTATTATGCAGTTGGCGTTCCAGATAGCGTATAAACAGAAGATTATCCGCCAAATAGCTAATCCCGATCTCGGTCAGCCGAAAATCTCCGCTAATGGCTTCTACCTCATTAATCAAGATAACGGTGACTCCCATATTCTTCAGATACTTACACAAAGCGTGCAAATTGTTCACCAAATCTTGCCCCTGCATCGAAAGCTGATAGCCAGAAATACTGTCAATCATCACAATCCGCGTCTTTTCCTGCTCCACCTCCTGGCGTACCATACAGGCAAACTGATCTGGCGAGTAGAGCAAAGGTTCCACAGGTATCACCGAAAGACTTCCTTGCCCCATCATCGCCCCAACCGGGATGTTAACTGATTCGCAGCGCTGCAGCAGAGTAGAACTTGACTCCTCAAAAATGTAAACTACCGATCGCTCCCCCCTTCCTGCGGCTTCCTTCATAAACTGAATCCCCACCGTCGTTTTACCCACGCCGCTAGGCCCGCTAATCACCGTCACAGTCCCTCGTTCCAGTCCCCCGTGCAGTAGTTCGTCGATTTCTGGAACCCCAGAAGAAATTGCTTCAGCAACAAAATCCTGTTGAAAGTTGTCCGGAAGCAGTCGCGGAAATACCTCCATACCAGCCTGAGTCAGGCGCAGCGAATGGCGGCCGCTGCGGAAGTTGGAGCCTCGCAACTTGGTGACAGAGAGGGCGCGTCCTTCAGGGCGCAGTTCTAAATAAATTACCCCGTCGCTGATGAATTGCAAATCGTCATCGGGAGCACTTGAAGTGCCTTCTGAGGTGAACACCACCGTCGCCCCCCCTTCCACCAAAAACCGCAGAAAAGACAGAACTTGCTTGCGAAACTGAAACTCATCCGCAGCTAAGTAGCGAAATTGAGTGATTGCGTCCAAAAACACCCGTTGTGGCTTGACAGCTTCGACTCGCTCGATAATCTTTTGTGTAGTCGGTTCTCGCTCAACCTCGGAGGGGGAGAAAATGTCATAAGTCTGAACTTGGGTAAAAAATTCTGAGGATGGGCTCAAATCTAGGAACGCCATCGCTTCCATATCAAAACCGAGACTTGTGGCATTGGCGCGCAATTGTGCTTCCGGTTCTCCTAAAGTAATAAACAGGGGCGTTTCTCCCAGAGCCACACCCGCTGCCAAAAAGTGAAAGCCCAGTGTAGTCTTGCCAGTACCCGGGCCGCCGCGCACCAGATAAGAGCGTTGAGAAATTAGGCCGCCGCCAATCACTTCGTTGAGACCGGTAATTCCCAGAGAAATTCGGTTTTGAGACATTTGTTTCTTCATGTTTTGAATATCGGGCCCGTATTAATATTTAATGGTTTTAGGCAGTGTTTTGATAATTTTTTTTACCGGGCGTCTGATAACCTTCATGAAATCTTTTTCTACCGAAAATTACGTTAGCACACAAGAATTAGAAAGTATTGTCGGGACTGCTGGGATCTGTCTGCAACAGTACACAGAGGTATTTTGGCAAGAACGGGTAGAAAAAGCAGTTGCCCCGGGCACGAAAATAGATTGTACCGTTTACCCGAATACTCAGGAAGAACTGGCGGCTGTCATTGCTTGGGCACAGCAAAATCGCTGTGCAGTATTGCCTTGTGGCAGCGGCAGCAAACTTGATTGGGGCGGTTTAGTTAAATTAGACTCCGATCCCCCCCAGCCCCCCTTAACAAGGGGGGAGCAAGATGTTGTCCAAGTGGGTCTTTTTAAGGGGGATTTAAGAGAATCTCCTGATGCAGCGGGGCTTGTGGCTGTCAGCACCGCGCGTCTGAACCGGCTTGTAGAACACGCTGTGGGCGATTTAACCGTAACTGCCGAAGCCGGGATGAAGTTTGCGGATTTGCAACAAATTTTAGCTGCAGCAGGTCAATTTTTGCCGATCGATCCGGCGTATCCGCAAGAGGCAACTTTGGGTGGAATTATCGCTACTGCTGATGCGGGTTCCTTGCGGCATCGCTATCGCGGGGTTCGCGATTTGCTGCTGGGAATGACCTTTGTGCGATCGGACGGTAAAATTGCGGTAGCCGGAGGTCGAGTTGTTAAAAATGTCGCCGGCTACGACTTGATGAAACTGTTTACTGGTGCTTACGGCACATTGGGAGTCATCAGTCAAGTAACTTTCCGAGTTTATCCGCTGCCTGAATCATCGGGAACCGTAGTGCTGACAGGAGAAACTAATGCTTTAGCTCAAGCAACTCAAATCTTATTGTCTTCTGCTTTGACTCCGACAGCAGTTGATTTGGTGTCACCTGATTTAGTAGCACAATTAGGTTTAGGAAAGAGCCAAGGATTGATAGTAAGATTTCAAAGTATCGCAGAAAGCGTTAAAGAACAATCAGCCCGCTTACTGGAAGTTGGCGAAAAGTTGGGTTTACAAGCAAATATCTGTGGCGACAATGATGAGAATCAATTATGGCAAAAATTACCCGAAACAGTCTGGAATAGAGCAAACTACTCAGCCATTATTTGCAAAATAGGAGTCAGACCCTCGGAAGCTGTCAAACTACTTGAGGAATTCCCTGTACAAGACGCTTTGATTCATGCAGGTAGCGGTTTGGGGGTTTTGCGGTTTGAGACGGCGAGGGCAGAAACACTGCTGCAAATACGCAGAGGCTGCGAAGCCAAAGGCGGTTTTCTGACTATTTTAACTGCGCCTAACGATCTCAAGCAACAGTTTGATGTTTGGGGTTATACTGGAAGTGCGATCGATTTAATGCGCCGGATAAAACAGCAGTTTGACCCGGAAAATATTTTGAGTCCCCATCGTTTTATAAGTGGTATTTAGTTTAAAGTTTGTAGTCAGGACTTGATTCGTTCAGGACTTCTGTAAAAAGTAGTTTTACACGCTACTTATAGCGGTAAGTTTCGCGCTGCCAACCAACATATAAAGGTTCTGCGTAAATTCCATTAAACTGACTAAAGTCCTTGTTACGAACCAAAACAATTAGGTAAGATATATATGCAAACTTCAGAAAAATCTCCCGTTCCCAGCGACGATTTAAAACCCGCCAAAGAAAGCAATTTTCTAGCACAAAATCCCCACTTACAAACCCTCGAAATCCCTGGTTTCGACCCCAAAAATCCGCCCGATCCGAAATTAATCGATACTTGCGTGCACTGCGGTTTTTGCTTATCAACTTGTCCGAGTTATCGCGTACTTGGCAAAGAAATGGATTCGCCTAGAGGCCGCATTTATTTAATGGATGCAATTAACGAAGGCGACGCACCTTTAAACGAAGCCACCTCACAGCATTTCGATACTTGTTTGGGCTGTTTGGCCTGCGTTACAGCTTGCCCTTCTGGAGTTCAATACGACAAATTAATTTCCGCAACTCGCCACCAAGTTACTAGAAATCAGGAACGCACTTTTTCCGACAATGTAATTCGCACTCTGATTTTTAATCTCTT
>NZ_JAUBQR010000097.1:0-22428 GCF_036701385.1 Microcoleus sp. Pol12B4
TGTTTTTAGACCGCGGCGAACAGTTGAAAAAACTTAATTGCCATGTCGTCTACACGATTCCCCTGACTTTGATTTTTTCCAACGACTTCGGCCGCCTCGCCAGTCGATTTGGAGTCAAACCCAAGGTGATGCCGATGGTACCGGTGCAAATGCGATCGGGCGACGACCACATTGAAGGAATGGCACTGCTGCGGCAGTTAGTATTAGCCAGAGCTTTCCCCGCAGTTGCTCCCCATCAACGCATCGATTTGATTTCCCAGGTGTTTGACTCTCCCGAAACTTTAGATCGGCTTTGCCGGATTAGTGGCGGTCACGTTCGCAATCTACTGATGCTTTTGTATAGCTGTTTGCAGCACGAAGACCCTCCCTTCTCTCGCGAATGCCTCGAAAGCGTCATTCAAGAATATCGCGATGACCTTTTGGGAGCCATCAATGACATGGAATGGGAATTGCTGTTTCAAGTCGTCACCCGACAAAGTGTAACCGGCGAAGAAGAGTCTCAAATCTTGTTGCGAAGTATGTTTGTCTTTGAATACCGCGATCAAGAAGGCCGTTGGTTTGGGATTAATCCAGCTCTAGCAGAAACCAGAAAATATAAGGAGTGGCTGCAGCGCTGTGAAGCAAAATAGTTGGGATTTGTGAGATAGCTTCGTGACTCTAAGAACCCTTAACCACGAGGAAATTAGAAAATATTTAACTAAAAATTCATCGCTCACAACTCCGAAATCTTACCATCCAATACAGAAATCAGTCAGCGGTTTTTGCCACTGGCTGATTTCTGTTGAATGCTGGCTATAGGCGGTGAATGTTATTGTCGTGTAAAACTTTGCCACCACTAAGGACTTTGCCCACTCTCAACTCTCATATCTGCAATGTCAGACCCCCTATTTCTGTTTTTATCTGTTGCTATTGATTTCACATAATCTCATCGCGGACGACATTTTTTCCGGTTGTTTTAAATGCCTGCTACAGATATATCGAAGTTGTTTACTAATAGCTAGCAGTCGGTATGATCATTAACTTAGCAGTTGCCTATTTACGCTCTCTAGTCCTTTATATGTAGCTGAATCAAAAAATCTAATGGTGACCTTAAATTTTTATTGGGAAGTCTAGCATTCTCTAAGATTGAGCGGTATGATATCTTTACATTGGATCTAATAACTATGTAAGTATTGATAAGACAAGTATGGAAAACTACGTATTTATACAGAGATAAAGCGTCAGACAGAGACGGCTATGTCTAAGTAGATACGCTTTCAGTCACGATTGGCGAGCGTTAGGTAATTGATTAATGCAAAAGAGGTGCACGCATGACCGATCTAATTAAGGTACAAGAAACTGCCAACTACAACGAGCGCTCGCTCAAAACTCTGGTCAGGTCAATCACAATGTCTCAACACCAATTCTCGCTAATTTTGGTGCGCTGCAACTACGAGCAGTTGCGGCAGCAAATAGCGCAGCGGCTGCGAGAAGTGTCCCCAGTTCCAATTCAAGATCTCCTCCTGCCAGCTTCAGTCAAAACCCTTTACACTACTCTGCAGGCCAGCACTTTCCAGAAGGGGTACTCCCCTGTCGGTGCCGCCTCGGCTTTGATGGTATTCGGTTTAGAAACAGTAGTAGCGATCGACGAACTGATGGCATCTACCAATCAAGTGCGAGACGAATTTCGCAAAAATTTTTCCTGCCCAGTGATTTTGTGGGTAACAGATGACATCGTGACCAAAATGATCCGTCTAGCCCCGGATTTCAAAAGTTGGGCCGCCGCCACAATTAAATTTGAAATGGGCGTTGACGAATTAATTAATTTCCTCGCTAAGCGGGCCGATACTATATTTAAAATAGGCGAACTCAATCAAGAACTCGCCAGTAGCAACGTCAGCAGCATAGCTAATTGTGAGACCTGCGAGACCCCCTGCGAAAAACGCGGTCTGGAGCGCGAAATCAGCTCTGGAGAACGCTTTCTAACTTTTAACTCAGGGCCCCAAAACCGACGACAATCAGATGTCCACTCGTATTCGCCATTGAGTCCGGGCAATACCTTCGATTTGGCGATCGGCTCTTTGCCACGCCGAGAACTAGAATTAGCTTTAAGAGATTTACAAAATCGCGGTGAAGAATTAGAACCCTCCCTCAAAGCCAGCCTGCAATTCGTTCTCGGTCGAGATTACTATGTCAGCGACCAAACCGAAACTGCCTTAATTCACTACCAAGAAAGCTTAGTATTTTGGCAGCATCAAACTGGCAATTGGGAACTCGAAAACTGGGAAAATTCCGAAAACCCAGAAACCCTCTCCTGCTCATTGTCCAATCCTGTCCCCAACATCCTATTTTTAGAGAGAGAAGGGATAGTGCTATTTCACATAGCCTTGTGTCACCGCTTGCAAGCAGCCAGAAATCCGGTAGCCAACCGCCAACACTGGGAACAAGCTTGGATTAGCCTGGAACAATCTAGAAACGCTTTCTCCCTTGCCTCACGCCCCGAATTGGTAGCTGAGGTGACAGCACACCTCGGAGAAGTGCTGCAGCGCCTGAAAGCGTGGGGAGAGTTGCAAGCATTAGCTGAAAATTCTTTGCAGTTGCACTTCACTTACGGTACTCCCAGTCAACTAGCTCAAGATTACGGCTTTTTGGCTGAAGTTGCCCTGCAACAGTCGAGGTGGAGTCAAGCCCGCCAGTTAGCAGAGTTGGCTTTGGCGATTTTGGATCAAACGCCTAATGATTTGAGATTGCTGATTGAAGATTTGAGATTGGGGTTTGAGGGAAATTATCCAGAATTTGTGGGTCCTAACGAGTTAAGTAACGAACCCAAATCTAAAATCCAACATCCTAAATCCGACAGGAGTTCGTATCTTTTACTTTTAGCCAGAAGTTTGCGACAGCTAGGGCAATGGGAAGCGGCGGTTCATTCTTTGGAGTTAGCTCAATCTCAAAGCGAGCCGAAGTACGACCCCCGACTTTACATCGATATTTTGACGGAACTGCAAGCGGTTTATTTCGAGCAGGGAGAGTATCTGAAAGCGTTTCGGATTAAAAAAACCCAGCGGTCGATCGAATATCAATACGGATTTAGAGCTTTTATCGGAGCCAGCCAATTGCAGCAGCAGCGCCAAGCGGTCAATCCTTCAGGTCCCTCAGCTCAAAACCAAGCTGCTATCGCAGCGGAAATGACAGCTTACTCGCGCCAAACAGATATCAATAGCTTGCTAGAAAGAATTAGCAGGGACGACCATAAATTAACTATTATTCACGGGCCCAGCGGCGTCGGGAAAAGTTCTCTAGTCAATGCCGGCTTAGTACCAGCTTTGAAAAATATTACTCCGGGCGCGCGGGATACATTGCCCGTAGTAGTCAAAGTTTACACCGACTGGCTGGTGGAGTTAGAAAATGCTTTGAACAGCGCACTGTACGACAAACAAGCCGAAGAGGAAAGTAAATTAATCTCGAAAGGACTACAGGAAATCCACAAAAGAAGTTGCTCGGTTATTCCTGCTCGCAGCTCGGAAGTCTCTTCTTTTATTATAGAGCAGTTGCGCGAAAATGCCACAAATAATTTGTTGACTGTGCTGATTTTTGATCAATTTGAAGAGTTTTTCTTTGTTTCGACTTCAGTGGCACAAAGACAACTTTTTTATAATTTTTTGCGTTTGTTTTTGAATTTGCCTTATGTCAAGATAATTCTGTGCTTGCGCGAAGATTATTTGCACTACTTACTAGATTGCGATCGCTTTCCAAATCTTGACGCTATTAACAATAATATTCTCGACAAAAGTATCCGCTACCAACTGCGGAGTTTTTCTATCAAAGACGCGCGGGCTGTCATTGGACACTTAACAGAACGGGCGGAATTTTATTTAGAGCCGGCACTGATCGATGCCTTCGTAGAAGATTTAGCAGACGAACTGCAAGAAGTGCGACCAATCGAATTGCAGGTAGTAGGAGCGCAACTGCAAGAAGAAGGTATTACCAGTCTAGCGCAATACCAGCAATTGGGGGACAATCCCAAAGCAGAATTAGTGAAAAGATCGCTCGAAGGAGTCATCTCTGACTGCGGTCTGGTTAACGAAGATGCAGCGTGGAAAATCTTATTTTCCCTGACAGATGAAAGAGGCGTTCGCCTGATAAAAACCAAACACGAACTCTCGTTAGTTACAGGCCCGCAGCCAGCCGATGCCCGCGAAACCGAATTATCGCCGATCGGCAGAAACCGAATTCCCTTACACCGACAGTTCGCAAAAGACTCTGAAAACCGACCAAATAAAACCGACAACCTCGACTTAATTTTAGACATTTTAGTTGGTCATGGTTTGCTATTTCTGCTACGGGAAGCGCCCGAAGACCGCTATCAATTGGTACACGACTATTTAGTGCGACCAATCCGCCAAAGATTCGGCTTAGAAGCCAGACTGCACAAAGCAGAAGCAGACAAAAAAATGAGTCAAGCACAGCTCTACCGAGCCAATACTTTTCTCAAACAACTGCTGGGAGTAGCAGTGATCGGCGTCATGCTGCTAACCAGTTCCACCATCGCCGCCGTAAACTTTTGGTGGCGGGCCGTTGGTCAAAAACAGCTAGCTGTCGCTCAAACTCAGCGAGCCGAAATCAGTACCCTGACAGCAGCTTCTGAAGCACTTTATTTCTCAAACAACAAATTTGACGCCATGATGGAAAGTTTGAGAGCTGGTAAAAAGTGGAAACAGATCGAACATTCCCAGCAAATGTATACTCTCAAAGACACCGAAATTCTGATTTCTGCGGCCCTCCAGCAGGCAGTTTATGGAGTCAAAGAACGCAACCGCTTGGAAGGACATGGCGATGTAGTTTGGGGTCTTAGCTTCAGTCCAGACGGCGAAACAATAGCTTCTTCCAGTGTAGATAAAACCGTCAAACTTTGGCGACGCGACGGCAGTTTGTTGGCAACTTTCAAAGGCCATACTAACAGTGTCTCCTGTGTGGCGTTCAGTCCCGACAACAAAACCATAGCCTCGGCAAGTTTAGATAAAACTGTCAAAATTTGGCAAACAGACGGCAGTTTGCTGGCAACTTTCAAAGGGCATACTAATAGCGTTACCAGCGTTGCTTTTAGTTCAGACGGTCAAACGATCGCCAGTGGCTCTACAGATAAAACTATCAAACTTTGGAAAACCGACGGCACGCTGCTGAGAACGATCGAACAATTTGCTCCCGTAAATTGGCTAAGCTTCAGCCGCGACGGCAAAATAGTCGCTGTGGCGAGTGATGACGGTAGTGTGAAACTGTGGAGTTCGGACGGCAGGTTAATCGCTAATTTATGGCACAGCGAAAACAGACAACCCTCGAAAATTTACACCGTCAGTTTCTCCCCCGATGGTGAAACGATCGCCAGTGCGGGTGAAGATAAAACGGTGAAAATCTGGAGCATCGCTGCACTCAAACACCCACCAACAGAAAATTCAACACAAGCAAAAAAAGGTGAACTGCTAACCACTTTGCGGGGACACAGCAAGTGGGTATTTGGTGTCAGTTTCTCCCCCGACGGTCAAACACTTGCTTCGGGAAGTGCAGACGGGACTGTCAAACTCTGGAGTCTTGCTGGTGTTGGCGACAAACGCCCAACCGATGCTAGCAACATTAAACCAGAGAGTCGCTTACTGAGAACTTTTGAGGGACACGCCGATCGAGTTACTCAGGTGAGTTTTAGCCCGGAAGGCAAAACCTTGGCTTCGGCGAGTTTTGACAAAACTATCAGGCTGTGGCGACTCGATGACGTGCCGCTCAAAACCCTCGACGGACACCAAAACCGGGTGCAAAGCGTTACTTTCAGCCCCAACGGCCAAAGGCTGGCTTCTGCTTCTACCGACAACACTATCAAACTCTGGAGCCGCACGGGAGTTTTGCTAGAAACCTTGGAAGGACACACTCAGAGAGTCGCCAGCGTCAGTTTCAGCCCCGACGGCCAGCTACTTGCTTCTGGGAGTTACGACAAAACGGTGAAGGTGTGGAGTTTGACAGAAGATGGCATGAATAATATTCTCCCTTGTCCTTCGGCTCCGCTATTCCCGTGTTCGCCTTCTGTGCTGTTCACTCTCGACGGCCACGCCGACAGCGTGATGAGCGTGAGTTTTAGCCCCGACAGCGAGGTTCTGGCTTCGGCGAGCAAGGATAAGACTGTGAAACTCTGGACTAGAAACGGCAGGCTGATTAAAACTTTAACGGGACACACAGGCTGGGTGACTGGAGTGACTTTCAGTCCCGACGGCTCGATGCTGGCTTCTGCAAGCGATGATGGTACTCTCAAACTCTGGAATCGGGACGGTCGTTTGCTAAGAACTTTTGAAGGAGCTCACAACAGTTTTGTGTTGGGGGTTGCTTTTAGCCCTGATGGCAAAATGCTGGCTTCGGCTGGTTACGACAATTCGGTGAAGCTGTGGAAGGTAGATGGGACTTTGGTGGCGACGCTGCTGAAGGGTTCTAGCGACAGCGTGACTAGCGTGGGTTTTAGCCCGGATGGTTTGTTGGTTGCTTCCGGCAGTTATGACCATAAGGTGAAGCTTTGGAGTCGCAGCGGGACTTTGCTGAAAACTTTGACGGGTCACAAGGATAGCGTGATGAGCGTGAGTTTTAGCCCGGATGGGAAGGTTCTTGCTTCTGCAGGCCGAGATAATCGGGTGATTTTATGGAATTTGGATCTTGACGATTTGCTGGTGAGGGGCTGCGACTGGGTGGGAGATTATCTGAGAACTAATCCTAATGTGAGTGATCGCGATCGGCTTCTCTGTGAGGGGGTTGGGGCAAAACCAAATCGATTTTAGATTTTAGATTTTAGATTTTAGATTGGGGGATGCAGTGGATTTTCGATTTTCGATGTTACTCACCCCCTTGAGGATCTCGATGCTAAGTTCTCCCCCCTTCCCCCTCTCCGTTTCTCAAAAACTATTTTTTCCTTCCCCTTGCTCTCGGCTTCCTGTAAAGTAAATAATTGTAAAGAAAAATGAGTTTTCTCTTATCCTCTGGTTAAGACGGCCAGCTAGCATTCACAATTAAGACCCGGATTATAAGTTCCTATGTCACAGCTTTTCCCGCGAAAATTTCTAGCCTCTGTTGTCGCATTTTGTCTGGCTTTGTCGGTGTGGGCGATCGCACCTGCGGCCCACGCTTTCAATAATCCCGATTTGTTGCCTTCAACTCAGACGCCGATCATTGACTTAGCTAAAGCCCTTACGGATATTGAAGAACAAAATTTGGCAAAAAATTTAAAGGCATTTGAAGCCGAAACCGGTTGGAAACTGCGAGTGCTGACTCAGTACGATCGCACGCCCGGTTTGGCTGTCAAAAGTTATTGGGGGCTAGATGACAAGAGTGTGTTGCTAGTTGCTGACCCCCGAGGGGGCAATTTGCTCAATTTTAATGTGGGCGACTCGCTGTATCCGCTGCTGCCACGCACTTTTTGGGTGGAACTGCAAACCCGCTACGGTAATCAATTTTTTGTGCGGGACAATGGCGAAGATCGAGCGATTATTGAATCTTTGGAGTCGATAGAAGGCTGTTTGCGTCAGGGCGGATGCCGCGTGGTTCCCGGTTTGCCGAGGGAACAGTGGGTTCTGACGTTAATTACGTCGGTAGTTGGTGGCGTCATCTGCGGCTTTGCGGCTCAACCTCGCAAGCCGGGACAGGTTGTGGCTTGGCAGTGGGCGCTGATTTTTTCGCCGCTGTGGGGAATTCTGTTTTTCGCTTTCGGACTTGGGCCGGTGGTGACTCGGACTTCTGACTGGTTGCCTGTGGTTCGGAATGTGGCGGGTTTTGCGATCGGAGCTTTGGTGGCATTCCTGACTCCGGTGTTGGGCAAATCTTCTTCGTCGTCGGAAACTTAGTTGTCAGTTGGCAGTTGGCAGATTTTACTCAACAGTCAACGAATGACTAAAAGCTGGTAAGCTGATACCTGACAACTCACAGGCGACAGCTATCCAACAAATGGAATGGCACGTAAGCGATGCCCAGAGTCTGGGATTAATCGATAACGAAATTGGCGACCACGGTTTTTCAGCGGCGGAGTACGAAATAGTCCGCCGCGTGATTTATGCGACTGCTGATTTTGAGTACAAGTCTTTAATTAGTTTTTCCGATCAGGCTTTGCAGGCTGGGGCGGCGGCTTTGGCTGCTCGGACTACGATCGTGGTAGATGTGCCGATGGTGCAGGTGGGCATTACGCCCTTGATCCAAAGTACGTTTGCCAATCCGGTTTACTGTTCGATGGAGGCTTTGACACGCCCCCAAAAGGAAAGGACGCGGGCTGCTTGGGGGATTGAAACTTTGGCAAGACGCTATCCTGAAGGGATTTTTGTGGTGGGCCAGGCTCAAACTGCTTTGTCGGCGATCGTAGATTTGATTGAATCTGAGGAAATTCGGCCGGCTTTGGTAATTGGGACGCCTTCTGGGTTTGTGGGGGTGGACGTGGCTAAGTCGCGGCTGCATGATTCGATGATTCCTCACATTCGGATTGAGGGCCGCAAGGGCTCTGCGGTGGTAGCTGTGGCTATTGTTAACGGGCTGGTCGATTTGGCTTGGCAAGCTTACGGCCAAGAGGGGAACAGTTGATGATTTTGTGTGCTGCTGACGCGGATGGGTGGGCGTAAAAAATCGGGTGGTAAGAAAGTGGCTAAATCTGCCTCTGAGCAAGGCTTTGATTGTCGCTTTCAGGCATCAATAAGTCCCTAATTGAAGAGTGAATGAGCCAACAGCGCGGCTTGAGTTCGATCGCGCAAATTTAACCGACTCAAAATATTCGTTACATAGTTCTTTACCGTGTTTTCCGACAAAAATAAGGTTTGAGCAATTTCTCGGTTGTTCGCGCCCGAAGCTATTAAACGCAATACTTCTAATTCTCTGGGCGTGAGTTGCTCTAATTCTGGCGGAGAAACAACCGTCGAATTAGTTACAGCAGGAGTCATCAGGGCTTTCTCAAACAATCCGGGACCGAGTTGCGTGTGTCCTTTATAAACAGCGCGAATCGCTAACGCAAGTTCGTCGGGTTCGGTATCTTTGAGCAGGTAGCCTTTTGCACCCAGCCGCATTGCTTGGCTGACATATTCATCGTCATCAAATGTGGTGAGAACCAAGACTTTTGTATCGGGATAAGATTGTGCGATCGCCCCGGTTGCTGCTACGCCATCCATCACGGGCATCCGAATATCCATCAGCACAATGTCGGGCTGTAGGATGGGAATTTGTGCGATCGCCTCCTGTCCGTTTTCAGATTCACCAATTACCTGCATATCAGAATAGCATTCCAGGATACTCTTGATTCCCCGGCGAATAATATGCCGATCGTCCACTAGCAAAATCCGAATCATATAACAATCCTCGCATCAATTAGCGTGGGGCAAACCGCACTGCATTATCCTTTCTTCAGTCTCTTAGAGAGGGACAAAAGTTTGTATATACGCGGTTGAAACCGCTAATTTCTATATTTTTTGAGAGGGCAAAGAAACCGAAATCCGGCAACCGTTTTCAGACTTGCTGTAAATCGCAAATTGACCGCCCGCAGCGGCCACTCGTTCGCGCATTCCCTGGAGTCCGAAGCCAGTGGTATTTTGTGCAGGGTCGAAGCCTTTGCCGTTGTCAGCAATCGACAAATAAATCTGTCCTGCGTGTTGCTGCAACCCAACTGTCACCATCGTTGCATCAGCGTGTTTGTGAATATTTGTGAGCGATTCTTGCACAATTCTGTAAAGTGTTGTATTGATTTCCTGAGATAGCAGAACTGGTAAGCGAATCGAGTTGGAAACTTCGAGCCCAGTCATGCGCTGAAAGTCTTGCAGAAGTTTGTCGATCGCACTTTCGAGTGACAATCCTTGCAAAGGATTCGATCGCAAAACCGAAACCGATTTGCGAATTTCTAACAAAGCTTCCGATCCGAGTTGTTTCGCCTGTTTTAGAAACGCGACCGCTTTCTCATCCTCCGATTTCCATAACAATAGGGCATTATTGAGCTGAATGGTTTGAGCCGCGAGGGTGTGTCCGAGTCCGTCATGGATTTCGCGAGCAATCCGATTGCGTTCCTGCAAAGTTGCCTGGTCTTCAATTCGCAGTGCATAGTGGCGGAGTTGTTCGTGAGTTATGGCTAATTTATCATGGGCAATTTCTAATTGCTCTCGGCTTTGGCGTTCCGCAATCAACGCATTAATTAACAATAAAGCGAACACTAATGTCAAGCCAAATAATAACACATTGCTAAATCGCCATTCCCAAACAGTTGCAATAACTTTTTCAGGTAAAATAGGTTTTAATAACAGTAGCGAGCTATAGGACAGCAGGGCTAAACCCAAGACTGTCACCTGCCCGGGCTGGCGGAAGATCAGACAACTGCGCATCAGCAGCACGAGAAAAAGCAAAAAGCTCGATCGGCTCGATAACCCTTCGCGGACAATTGGCAGCAAAATCAAGCCAAATTCTAGGGCTGTAAATAAAACTTTTCTACCTAACCGAACTGTTGGCAAACGCAACCCGATCGCGCCAAAAAGTGCGATCGCGCCAACCCGTAACAGCGGCGACCAGAGCGACTGAAACGGATGCAGCACTTCCATCAAGGCTGCCGTCGCCAGCAGCAGCCACTCCAAATAAAGTAACAAACGAAAGGACGGATAGGTCAAGCGAATCATAGAACTTTTCCCCATCAAAAGCTGGAGCGATTCAAGCAAGGTCGCTGACCTAATTGTAGAAGGTATCTTGGAGTCAAAAAACACGTTACCCCCTTATGTTCGGAAGGACGTTCGGCAACGCGCAGTGAATCGGGATTTAACGGATGAATGTTGAGGGAATTGGTCATTGGTCATTGAGCAATTCTCCCACTCTCCAATTCTCCCATTGTCCCACTGTCCCGCGCTCCCCTTTTGCCATAACAAACAATTCATGTGTAGCAGCTTAGCGAATCCGCCAACGCTGCCGATAGAACCTTTTAGACTGATTTTGGGGTTTGGGACTAGGAAAAAAGTCACAACCGCAAAGTGCTTTTTGACTGGTTAGGTTAGGAGTCTTGGGCCATGCGCTGGCTGATTTTAGCCTATAAGATTTGTGGGTGAAGGTTAATTAGAGGCAGTGAAGCATGAAAAGAACAACGATCGCAGCAGCATTTGTCCTCGTCGGTGCACTTTTGGTAGGCGGTTTGTCTGCTAGTAGGCAATCCAATACTTCCGAAGCTACCCAACCTGACACGACTGCGACCAATCCAGTAAGTTCCGACCAAGCGAAGGCGGATTCTGCTTCCACTCAAACTGCTCAATCTGTCGCGGCGACTGCAACTCCAAGTTCAGCGCAACCGAAAGCAACGGATGCAGAACGCGCACAGAAACGCGAGGAAATTCGCAAACAAGTCGAAGCAGTGTTGACGCCCGAGCAGGTACAACAGTTGGAAACTAAAGTCAAGGGAGGTGAAAAAATGCGGAAAGCTTTGTCCGAGCTAAATCTCACCGCCGAACAAAGGACAAAAATTAAAGACATTCTCAAGACTGCTTATCCTCGGGGGCAAAAGCAGTCTCAAACAAGTTCGCAATAACGCTCTGATTGGGCAACTTGCAGTGCAAAACAGATACAGGACTTGCCCGTGTGGGCTGATTTTTCCCGGTTTCACTCTTTGGGTGCCTCGTTGACTTTCCCAAGATTTCTACCAGAAACCGAGTTGATGAGCGTAAGTCCTATAAGAGCAATTTCTAAGTAGCCTAAAAACTTCTCATAGTAATTTATAGCTGCCCTAAACCTCAGACCAGATTGAGATCGCCGAATCGAGGTGAGGGTAAATGATTTTTTTGACATCCTCGCGAAACCTGATGATTTAGGTTGCAGTTTCCTTCCCTGACAGTTTTTTTCAACTGTTTTTAAGAGTTATTTTTCCACAGAGGTTTGTGATGATCGAGGAAATTATTAGTGAAAGTCGGAATGGCACTCGCCCTAAAGTTTCTGACCAAAATCTGAAGCTGAACGAGCAACCGACGCACAACGTAGAAATTGTTAGTGAAACTCCAAAAGACGCTCTCCGTGAAGTTTTTCAGGAAGCTCCAACATTGCCGGAGAGCGAACCGGCGGAAAGTGTTGCAGCCAAACAACCGACGGAAAAGGTGCTGGCGAAAGGGCGGATTGCGCTGTTTCTGCTGGGGTTGCTGCTGGTGGGTGGGTTGGGATTTTTGGTTTGGGTCCGATCGACTGTTCCTAAAGCGGAAAAACCGAGCCGCAGCGGTAGACTGCAAATAACTCCGGTGACAGTGGCAACAGTAACGAAAAAAACTGTTCCAATACAGTTGCAAGCGATCGGCAACGTGCAATCGAGTTCTACTGTATCGGTGACACCACAAGCTAGCGGGCGGATTACAGGAGTTTATTTCAAGAAAGGACAAGAAGTTAAGAAAGGACAACTGCTGTTTTCGATCGACGATCGCTCTCAAACTGCGTCGATCCAGCAAGCTCAAGGAATCGTAGCAAAAAGCCAAGCACAGGTGCAACAAGCCACAGCCAACCTTTCTAAAGACCAAGGAGTTGTCGAACAAGCTAGAGCAACCCTTGACAAAGACCGAGGAATGGTCGAGCAAGCCAAAGCGACCCTGGAAAAAGACCAAGGAATTGTCCAGCAAGCCAGAATGACTCTTGCTAAAGACAAAGGAGTCGTCGAACAAGCCAGAATGACTCTGGAAAAAGACCAGGGAGAAGTCAAGCAAGCGATCGCCACTTTGACCAAGGATCGAGCTCAAGCCCAATATGCCGCAGCCCAAAGTCAGCGCTATGCAGAGCTTTACAAACAAGGAGTAATCAGTCAAGACCAAGCCCAACAATACGCTACCAGCAGCCGAGCCGCTGCGGCAACGGTGGATCTTGACCAGCAAGCGATCGCCAATGCTGAGACGGCGGTAAAGAGCGATCGCATCGGGATTACCAATGCTGAGGCAGCCGTTAAAAGTGATGAAGTGGCGATCGCCAATGCTGAGACGGCGGTCAAAAGCGATCTCGTGGGGATTGAGAATGCTGAGACGGCGGTCAAAAGCGATTTAGTGGGGATTGAGAATGCTCGGGCCGTAGTGGAAGGCGATCGGGCTGCGATCGAGGGTTCTCAAGCTGGGTTGAGTGCAGACGGCGGTGCCTTGAAAAATGCTCAAGTGCAATCATCCTATACCAAGGTCTATGCGCCGATCGACGGGCGTGCCGGAAATATTCTGGTGACAGTCGGCAATGTGGTGCAACCAAGCACCGACAAACCTTTGGTGACAATCTCCACAATTAATCCAATTCAAGTTGCCTTTTCGGTTCCTGAATCCAACCTCCCACAAATCCAAAAATACGCGGATAACGGCAAACTTAAAGTTGATGTCACCTTTGCTGGAAACAATCGTCCGATATCGGGAACCTTGTCATTTGTGAACAATACGGTTGACAATGCCACTGGGTCAATTCAACTGATTGGCGACTTTAATAACGCAGATGGCAAACTTTTCCCAGGTCAATTTGTTAACACAACTCTAACATTAAGTCAACAACCAAATGCGATTGTTGTTCCCTCACAAGCTGTACAGACAGGGCCGAACGGACAATTCGTATTTGTCGCCCAAGAAGACGATACAGTGGAAAATGTGCCTGTAGTTGTCAGCAATACAATCAACGGCTTAACTGTCATCCAAAAAGGTCTGGATGCGGGTGATGAAGTTGTCACCGACGGACAAGCAAATCTGGTGGATGGTAGCAAGATTCGCATTAAAACCGCAGCCGATGCTAAAGATAATTTAGATAATACTAAAGGCAATAATAATTCAGACACATCTGGAGCCAAAGAAACAGGTGTAAAATCTGGCGGCGATTCCAATCCATCGGGAAATAAGTCATGGAAATCGCGCAAGAATCCCTAGGGCGATCGTTCTGCTCAATTCTGCTATCTGGCGCTGTACTCGTTACCAGGCTGGAGCCTGGTAATGCCGCTCCGGAGGCTCGGCCTCCATTTCCCAGGCGAGGCAGAGCCTCTGGATATGGATTCCCTGGCTGGAGCCTGGGAACCAGTCAATCGATTTTAGATTTTAGATTTTAGATTTTAGATTGACCCCACGGATAAATGCGGGGGCTTGAGGATTGTACTCGTTACCAGGCTGGAGCCTGGTAATGCCGCTCCGGAGGCTCGGCCTCCATTTTCCCAGGCGAGGCAGAGCCTCTGGATATGGATTCCCTGGCTGGAGCCTGGGAACCAGTCAAAACCAGTCAAATGCCCCATGCCCAATGCCCCATGCCCAATGCCCCATGCCCAATGCCCCATGCCCAATCCCCAAGAGTACCTCATTTACCAGAGAAAGGTTTATAACTAATGAATCTCTCAAAACCGTTTATTCGCCGTCCAATTATGACCACCTTGGTGATGGCGGCAATTCTAATTTTTGGTTGGATGAGTTATCGCTTACTGCCGATTAGCGATTTACCAAACGTCGATTATCCCACGATTCAAGTCAGCGCTTCCCGGCCCGGCGCTAGCCCGGAAACGATGGCCGCATCGGTGGCGCGCCCGCTAGAAAAGCAATTTTCCAGCATTGCTGGACTCGATACGCTAACCTCCACCAGTACCAGCGGCAAAACTCAAATTACGCTTCAGTTCAATCTCAGCCACAATATTGACGATGCGGCGCAAGATGTGGAATCGGCAATTTCCTCGGCCTCGGGCCAAATGCCCAACGATTTGCCAAATCCGCCTACCTACAGCAAAGTCAACCCCGCCGACGGGCCGATTCTTTACCTTTATCTCACTTCCCCAACGCTTCCGCTTTCTGAGGTTGATAAATACGCACAAACCTATTTAGCGCAAAAGCTATCGACAATCGCCGGTGTGGCGCAAGTACAGATTTACGGTTCTCAAAAATATGCTGCTAGAATTCAACTCGATCCGCAACAGTTAGCAACGCGGCAAATTGGCATCGATCAAGTGCAAACTGCGATCGAACAAGGAAACGTCAACTTACCCACAGGAAGCCTTTCCGGTAGCCATAAAAACTTTACGGTGCAAACCAACGGACAACTTCAGGATGCAGCAGCATTCCGTCGTTTAATTGTGACGTACAAAAATGGACAGCCTATTTATCTCGAACAATTAGGGCGAGTGGTTGACAGCGTAGAAAATACTCAACTTGCTAGTTGGTATAACAACGATCGCGCAATTATCCTCACGATTCAAAGACAGCCGGGCACAAATACTGTAGAAGTTGTAGAGACGATTCAAAAATTGCTGCCCAACTTAAAAACTCAGATTCCGAGTTCGATCGAACTTGGGGTGATGTACGATGCGTCTCAATCAATTCGCGATTCCGTTGACGACGTTCGGTTTACCCTCGTTTTGACGATCGCCCTAGTCATCTTAGTAATCTTCTTATTTTTACGCAATCTGTCTGCAACAGTCATTCCCAGTTTAGCGCTGCCGGTTTCGCTGATCGCAACCTTTGGGGTGATGCACTTATTCAACTACTCGCTAGATAACTTGTCGATGATGGCACTGACGCTATCCGTCGGCTTTGTAGTCGATGATGCGATCGTCATGCTCGAAAACATCGTCCGCCACATAGAAGAAGGAGAAAGCCCGCGAGAAGCGGCGCTAAACGGGTCTAGGGAAATCGGCTTTACGATTTTATCGATGACGCTTTCCTTGGTGGCGGTGTTTATTCCGATGTTATTTATGAGCGAGTTGTTGGGGCGCTTGTTTCATGAATTTGCAGTGACGATTGCAGTTTCAATTTTGGTGTCAGGCTTTGTATCTTTGAGCCTGACACCAATGTTGTGCAGCCGTTTTTTGCGTCCGGTAAATCACGCCAATCAAAGCCGACTTTATCGAGCTTCAGAGTATGTATTCGATCGCTTTTTAAGTTTGTACGATTGGAGCCTCAAGAAAGTTTTAAAATATCACCGCACCACGATGATTTTGTCATTCGCAATGGTGTTTGTCACAGTTGGACTATTTATCGCGGTTCCCAAAGGCTTTATTCCCAGCCAAGACACCGGACAAATCACGGGGATTACTCAAGCTGCACAAGATGCCTCTTTTGATGAATTAGTTCGCCACCAGCAAGCGGTTGTCAGCGCGATTCGCCAAGATCCAAATGTGGAAGCAGTTAACTCGAATATCGGGGCAGGAGCGAGTGCAAATGGCGGCGGGGCGGCAGTTGCCGGAAATTCGGGAAGCTTGTTTATTCGGCTGAAACCGCGAGCGCAGCGGCAGATGGGAGCCGATGAAATTGTGCAGAATTTGCGATCGCAACTAGCAGAGATTCCCGGCATTCAAGTCTTCTTGCAAAATCCTCCGGCAATCCCGCTTGGCACTCAACAAAGCACTGGATTGTATCAACTCGCGCTGCAAAGTTCTGACGTTCTACCACTGCGGCAATACGTCCCGCAACTGGTTGACAAAATGAAAGCAATGCCAGAAATTCAGGATGTTAATAGCGATTTGCAGATGACTTCTCAAATCAAAATTGATATCGATCGCGACAAAGCCTCAGCATTAGGAATTACTGCCAGTCAAATTGAAAACACCCTGAGAAATGCTTACGGCGCTTACCAAGTTTCCACGATTTACGGTGCGACCAACGAGTATCAAGTTATTTTGGAACTAGAACCAAAGTATCAAAAAGATCCCAATGCTTTGATGCAGCTTTACATCGCTACAGCGGGCAGTAATTCGAGTGATGCTTCTGGCGGTCAAACACAAGTACCGCTAGCAACTTTTGCCAAAATCACTCCGGGAACTGCACCGTTAATTGTCAACCATGTCGGGCGGATGAATGCTGCGACAATTTCCTACAACCTCGCTCCCGGGGTGGCGCTGGGAACGGCAAATAGTGCGATCGACAAAATCGTGAAATCGGTAATTCCTGACAGCATTTCTACCAATTATAAGGGCGCTAGCCAAGTATTTCAAAGTTCGCTGCCGAGTTTAGGGTTTCTGTTGGCCGTGGCAATTTTGGTAATCTATTTGATTCTCGGTATTTTGTACGAAGATTTCATCCATCCAATTACAATTCTGTCGGGATTGCCTTCGGCGGGATTTGGCGCATTATTAACGCTGATGTTGTTTGGCGTTGAGCTCAACGTTTATTCATTCATCGGCATCATCTTGCTGGTAGGAATTGTTAAGAAAAACGGCATTATGATGGTGGATTTTGCGATCGAAGCCCAGCGCGACGACGGCAAAAAACCAGCGGAAGCAATCTATCAAGCCTGCTTAGTGCGCTTTCGGCCGATTATGATGACCACAATGGCGGCACTAATGGGAACATTGCCGATCGCCCTGGGAGTTGGTGCCGGTTCGGAATCTCGCCGCCCGTTAGGAATTGCCGTTGTCGGCGGACTTTTGTTTTCACAAGTTTTGACACTGTATCTCACGCCCGTATTTTACATCTACATGGAATCGTGGCGGAAAAAGCTCAGCGAGGTGAAGTTTCGGCAAGTCTTTTCGTTTAAATGAGGACGGTAAAATAACCGTTTTAAGAGGACACGGCAATACCGTTTCTTGCGCCCCAAAATAATCGATTATCCTCGCGAGGAGGACACGGCAATGCCGTTTCCCTACCTCGATTAATTGTAGGGACACGGCACTGCCGTGTCCTCACGGTTCGACATCTCACTACCAACCAATTTTTATGAACCTTTCAGAAATCTTTATCCGCCGCCCAGTAATGACCGCACTGGTCACAAGCGGCATTCTAATCTTCGGTTTGATGAGTTATTTCCTGCTACCAATTAGCGCCCTGCCTCACGTTGAATATCCCTTTGTAAGTGTCTCTGCTAGCTTACCCGGTGCAACCCCCGAAACAATGTCATCCTCAGTTGCCGCGCCGCTAGAAAGACAGTTCACTGAAATAGCTGGCCTCAATTCGTTTAACTCCACCAGTTCCACCGGTAGCGCGAACATTTCCCTACAATTCGACTTCAGCCGCAGTGTGAATTCTGCTGCTAAAGACGTACAAGCTGCGATCGCCGCCGCCGCAGGTTCATTGCCATCTGGAATGCCCAAACCGCCTACCTACCGCAAAGTTAACCCTTCAGTTGCGCCGGTTCTATACCTTTATTTGTACTCCAAAACCCTGCCAATTGCAGAAGTGGATGAAGCCGCAGAAGTGACGATCGCGCAACCCATCTCAGCCATCGACGGTGTGGCACAAGTGCAGGTTTACGGGCAGAAACAATATGCAGTGAGGATTCAACTCGATCCGCGAGAATTGACCTCAAGGGGAATCGGATTAGATCAAGTTAGAACCGCAGTTACGCAAGGAAATGTAAACTTGCCAACCGGAAGCCTTGCTGGCGATAACAAAAGCTATTTAATTCAGGTAAATGGTCAATTGAACCGTGCAGCAGAATATCGATCGCTGATCGTTGCTTACAAAAATGGCGCAGCAGTGAGGCTGCAAGATTTAGGAAACGTGATTGACGACGTACAGAATAACAAAGTCTTGAATTTGTACACCGATAAAAATGTTACAAATCAACCTGCAATCTTGCTGGCAGTGCAGCCTCAACCCGATGGAAATACTGTCGAAATCGTCGATTCGATCGTGCAAATGTTACCCGCACTCAAACAACAAATTCCCCAATCGATCGAAATGGGAATTATGTACGATCGCTCTCAATCAATTCGGGCTTCTGTAGACGATGTGAAGTTCTCCTTAGTTTTGTCGGTGTGTCTGGTTGTCTTAGTAATTTTTCTATTTTTGCGGAACCTCACAGCGACGCTAATTCCGAGTTTAGCTTTGCCTGTGGCGATTATCGGTACGTTTGCGGTGATGTATCAGTTGGGATACTCGTTAGATAACCTGTCTCTGATGGCGCTGACGCTTTCAGTGGGGTTTGTGGTGGATGATGCGATCGTGGTTCTCGAAAATATTGTTCGCCACCAAGAAATGGGAGAAGCACCGCTAGAAGCAGCATTAAAAGGGTCGAAAGAAATTGGTTTTACCATTATTTCAATGACGCTTTCATTGGTCGCCGTATTTATTCCCATCATGTTTATGGGCGGGTTAATCGGTAGGTTATTCCACGAATTTGCTGTGACAATTTCTGTGGCAATTTTGGTATCGGGATTTGTTTCTCTGAGCCTGACGCCGATGTTGTGCAGTCGATTTCTCAAATCGTCCCACCAACACCAACAAAATCGCTTCTACCACCTTTCTGAGCGGGGATTCGAGCTGTTGCTGCAAGGATATGAATGGACGCTAAAACCTGTTTTGAAATACCGTTTCGTGACGCTGATTGGTTCTGTAATTCTGCTGGTGTTTACGGCTTATCTGTTCGTTCTGGTTCCGAAAGGCTTTATTCCGACTGAAGACACCGGACAACTGATGGCTAACACAAAAGGAGCGCAAGATATTTCGTTTGAAGATATGCTGCTTCACCAACAACAAATCGTTGATATCATTCGGAAAAATCCCAACATCGCAGCGTTAAACTCAACCGTAGGTGCGAGCGGCCCGAACGCCTCGGCTAACAACGGACGCATTACCATTAGGCTCAAACCCCGATCGCAGCGCCGCCTCAGTGCCGACGAAATCATCCAACAACTGACTCCTAAATTGCGCGGAATTCCCGGCATTCAAGCTTTTTTACGCTCTCCTGCTGCGATTCCGATCGGCGGTCAACAAACAAATTCACAATATCAGTTTACGGTGCAAAGTTTAGACTTGCAAGCGCTGCGTCAAGCGGTGCCGGAATTGTTAGCTAAAATTAAAACGCTACCGGGATTGCGCGGTGTGGATAGCGATTTGCAACTGAGCACGCCTCAGCTTCAAGTTAAAGTCGATCGCGACAAAGCCGCAGCCGTCGGCGTTAGTGCTCAACAAGTGCAAAAAACCCTCAGCGCAGCTTACGCTTCAGGACAGGTTTCGACGATTTATACCCCGAACAATCAATTTACGGTTGTGTTAGAACTAAAGCCTGAGTATCAGCGCGATCCGAGTGCTTTGTCGATGCTTTACGTGCGATCGAACACCGGACAAATGATATCGCTAAGTGCGATCGCAAATGTCACCCAAACAGTCGGCCCGCTAACCGTCAATCACCTAACTGGATTGCCCTCTGCTACAATCTCCTTTGACACTCTTCCAGGCACATCACTGAGTCAAGCAACCGCAGCTATCGAGAAAGTTGCAAAGGATGTTTTGCCGCCGTCAGTGACAACAAGTTTCCAAGGTGCAGCACAGGTATTCAACCAATCTTTTAACGATTTAGGTTGGTTGTTGCTGGTTTCTATTGTGGTGATTTATTTAATTCTCGGCATTTTGTACGAGGATTTCATTCACCCGCTGACAATTTTGTCAGGTTTGCCGTCAGCCGGATTTGGTGCACTGTTAACGCTGGTAATCTTTCAGGTTGAACTCAATCTCTATTCGTTTATCGGGATTATTCTGCTGGTGGGAATTGTCAAGAAAAACGGTATCATGCTGGTAGATTTTGCGATCGAGAAACAGCGCCAAGAAGGCAGAACCGCGTTTGATGCCATTTACGAAGCCTGCATCGTCCGCTTCCGTCCGATTATGATGACGACGATGGCGGCTTTAATTGGAACTTTGCCGATCGCCCTGGGAGTTGGTAGCGGTTCCGAATCGCGCCGTCCGTTGGGAATTGCGATCGTCGGTGGATTGCTGTTTTCGCAAGTTTTAACCCTGTATCTTACTCCGGTATTTTACACTTATATGGAAGCGTGGCGAAAACGGCTAGGTCAACCAAAAATGAAGCTGTCTGAATTTTTCTGGCGTCCGAAAACTCGACATTCGAGCAGAAATTAATACTAAATCCGCGTTAAAAACTTCTTTATTAGACTGGGCGGTTTCAACCGCCAAGTACAATCTTTAACGTGGATTAGGGACTCGGCTTTATTAATAATTTAATAATCAGCGGACGATCGCCTTTTTACATCTCTGCTTTGATTAGTGCGATCGCGGTCTTTTTTTCTGCCTTTTTTAATTTGCTGGCTCACCTCGACAAACAAATCTCTGCGTAAATAAGGATAGTCGCTCACCCACACGTCACGGCTGGGAATATAAATATCTGAAACTTTTGCAATTCTGCCTAAATCTTCTTGATTTGACATAATTAACATTAAAGCAGCTTGGCCGGGGACAATTCCTTGGTGATCTTTCCGCAAGGGAGCTCGAAGTGTAGTAGTAAATCCGGTTTTGTCACCAACTTCTAAGTTGATGCGCGGTTCTAGGTTGTCAACTATTACCAGTTGTCCTTTTTGATTGACTGTTTCTTCTTGACTGGTGATTTCATCTGTAATATATATATCCAAAACTCGCCCTTGCCAAAAACCGCAGTATTGATATTTGCGGCATTCTGCATTCCGCAAACTCGCCCACAAAATCGGCCCCCACAGCCAGTACAAACCAGCTATCAATCCGGTGATTAAAACTAGCGGTCCGACATCGGAACCGACGAAGTTGTAGACTACCAGGACGAAAACTACGGTGACGGCAGAGATTAACATTCGCCTCAAAAAATCGGGCGGTTTTCCCCAGATATATTTGTATTGCGCCCCGGTGGCGACGGCGGGAATTAGTTCTTTAAAGGTTTCGCGGGTTAAGGGAATTAGCATAGGAAGTTTGGCAACGAGCAATGTACAGGATGCAAGGGCTGTCTGTTCGGAAGCGGATTAGATTAAGGGATTTAACAGATTTAACGGATTGATGTTGAAGTCAAAAATCAGAAGTTAGAAGTCAAAAGTTAGAAGTTAGATTAATTCCACCTGACTAATGACTAATGACTAATGATTAATGACTACAAGATTTTTTCCAGGCCGTAAACGAGCGATCGTAATTCAAGGACTTTGCGTATAGACAGCAAGACTCCTGGCATATAACAAGCGCGATCGCTCGTATCGTGTCGTAAAGTATAAACTTGACCGGCGCCGCCAAAAATTACCTCTTGGTGGGCAATTAAACCGGGTAAACGGATGCTGTGAATGCGAATCCCTTCATCCGCCACTGAACCTCGCGCTCCGGCTAATTTTTCGGTTTCCTCAACTTCTGGCGGATTGAAAGTTTTTCCCATTTCTGCTAGCATTTGGGCAGTTTGAATTGCCGTACCGCTGGGGGCGTCGGCTTTTTGATTGTGGTGCAGCTCGATAATTTCTACGTGTTCAAAATACTGAGATGCCGTGACGGCGGCTTGTTGGAGCAAAACCATGCCGATCGAGAAATTGGGTACGATCAAACAGCCGATGCTGGCTTTCTCAGCAAATTCAGCTAATTTTTGAATTTGCTCGCTGCTCAAGCCAGTAGTGCCGACTACCGGGCGAATGCCGTAAGCTATCGCCGAGCGCACGTTTTCATAAACCGACTTCGGGTGCGTAAAATCTACCATCACCCCTAACTGCTTTTCCTGAGCTGCTAATACCAGCATTCCTTGCAAGTCGTCAGTGATGGGAACTTCTAACGGGCCGCATCCGGCTAATTC
>NZ_JAUBQR010000098.1:0-6660 GCF_036701385.1 Microcoleus sp. Pol12B4
GGTAAATTTGTGCGAAAAATTCCTAGTCGCGGTTTAAATTGAAACGTCCCAAAGTGGGGACGATCAACCGCAGCGACAAGCTGCGGGGTTCTCGCACCAAAATCAAAGGCAGCAAGCCGAATAGCCGCACAGCAGCCGAGAGGGCAAACAGTGCACCCAAACTCATGCCGGGAAGTTCGGCAAGAAAGCCGCCGGCGGTAGTTCCCAAAGCCCCAGCTAATCCAGAAACCGCTGCGGCGATCGCAAAATAAGTCGAAGGTTGCTCGATCGACGCTATCTCCATTTGAATATTCTTAGTACAAAGGTCGATCGCCCCTAAAGTCGTTCCCCCCAACAAGTGCAGCAGCGGCAGCCATACCCACACCGCAAACGGGTAATTGCCCGTACCCAACCACAATAAAGGCGTTATCGCCACCACCAGCCCCACCCCAATTAGCAGGGGGCGATTTCCCCAGCGATCGGCCAACTTACCCCAAAACATCAGCAGCAGTAGATTTGCACCGGAACTTAAGCTGGTGTAAATCGTTACTAAACTCACATCCAAGCTTAAATTTTTCAGCAGGTAGATATTAAAAAAAGGTGCGCTGAGATTAACTGCAAATGTCCACATACTGAAATAAAGAATAAACATTAAAAAATTAGAATCTTTCAGCACAGAAGGCACAAAATCTGTTATTTGCTTTTCTTTTTTCTGTGTAAGCCGATTGCTTTCAGCGTCTTTTTTGTATACCTGGGGATTCACATCAACCATAAAAAATTGACATCCCAAACTAATCATTCCCGCCAAAACACCCACAAATAAAACAATACCGTAGCCGAAAATTGGATCGGCGCCCCAAGTTGACACTCCCAATCCCATCAACGGCACTCCCAGCAAAGTTATGAGGCTGACAGCACTGTTGCGAAAGCCAAAATAGCGTCCCCGCAAGCGCTGAGGAACCACAGCAGCCATCCAACTGAACCAGCTAGAATTGGCAAAAGCTGCCAGCACGCTAGCTGCTACGACTGTTACCAGCGTCCATTGAAGCAGTTGGTGGAGGTCTTGGTGCTGGGAACCCCAAACAATTGCCACTGCCAGCACCAGCCACAGCAGCCGCGACATGCCGAATACAAAAAGGTTGTACCAGTGGCGGCTGGTAGTCCGGTCCGCGATGTAGGCTCCTAATGGTTGCAGGAGATTTACCACCATTGGAATAGCCGAGAATATACCTATTTCCACGCTGCTCGCCCCGAGTTGCAGCAAGAAATTGCTCAGCAGCACGCCGCCGGTCGCGGACTCGAAGATAGCGGCAAAAACGCCGTCTAGAGTTGAGGCTTTCAGGGTCGATCGAACCTCTTGTTTAGAAATTTTGAGATCTGTTTTTGAAGATAAAACGAGCTGAGATATTTGATTGTCTAGTATTTCAGGAGTCTGAAGAGATAGAGGTTCATTTAACTCTGCAACTGGCTCAAACATAAAGTAATAGGATTTTAGTCGGAGATTAAAGACTTGCCCAATCTTGCTGTGGCAAGGGTTTGAGGCTGGCTGGTCATTAAATTATTTTTCACGCGCAGGTGTCAATAAAATTTAATCTCTATGCTCAAAATTTCTGAGCTAGCCTCTTAAGATAAAACCAGCCCCGCCTTCAAGGTATGAGCTTGAAAGCTAGACTGGTACTTCCGGGTAATGGTTATTAATATAGATGGCAAGCGATCGCTGGCACATCAACCGCTTGGGAGATATAAGTTTGCTAATTTTACAAAAGTAGGTTTTAGGGCTTAACAAGGAAGCGAGCGCAGCATTTAGCCTGCCAAAAATTGCTCGAATTCCGCCTCAAGCAAGCCACCCCAAGGGCAAAAACAAATTTCGCGCCCGATCCTCCATTCCGCTCTCAAACCTTTACGGCTAGCTAAATCTATAGAATGAAAGATGATCGACTTGCGGAGTATAGATGCTAACTATTTTTACCTAATTCCTGGAATCCGTTTGTTCAGTCCCAGCGCTCGCGAGAGAGTTCGGGTTTTTTGTGAAAATCGCCCCCAGGTGCCGCTAAAGCTTCGGAGTGGGTTATTGGCGATCCTCTACGAGGGCTTCGCTAACGCACATCAAAAAAAGTGTGACTGAGATCGGCAACTGGTAGGACAAAATTATTACTTGACAAAAATTATGCTAACTGCAGATAATAGCAAACTCTAGAATTAAACTTAAACATTTGAAAGATATTACTGCTAATGTGTGATGTCAATTATCAGCAAATTTACGGATTTTTGCATTAAATTGTGACAAAAGCTCAACCTTTATCCGGGTATACACTGCCAGTATTTGCCTGTGCAGCTGCACTTGCAGCTTTGCGGTGCTTGCGTGAGGGTATCCAATCTGTTGATAGTGTACCAGTAAATTTACTGGAACCACAAATAACCGCAGAAATTCCGATCGAGCAGGCGTCTCTACTCAAAACTGGTACCGCTTTAGGAGTGACTCGCTCCGATCCGGGGGACAATCTCGATCTGACTCGCAATACCCCCGTTTGGGCAATGGTGGAATTGGGGAGAGAAGGAGAGGGGGAACAAATACAGATTGTTGGCGGGGAGGGAATTGGACATCATAAAGCAGGTGGAGGAGCGGCAATCTATGATTATGCGATGCGACTGTTGCGATCGAATCTGAGCCGAGAACTCGCACGGGGAGAAAAAATTAGTGTCACCCTGATTCTGCCGTCTGGTCGGCAACTAGCCGCCCGCACTTCTAACGAAGCTTTCGGCGTGGTAGAAGGACTTTCGCTGCTAGGTACAACAGGCATTTCTCAACCGCTGAGCGCCCCGGGACAGTTGGAAGTTTACCGCGAACAACTGCAACAAAAAGCCAAACTGTTTGACTGTTTGGTTTTCTGCATCGGCGAAAACGGCTTGGATTTGGCTCGACAACTGGGGATTAATCCTGAGAGGCTAGTCAAAACCGCTAACTGGCTCGGCCCGCTGCTGGTAGAAGCAGGATATCAGGGGGTGGAGTCAATTTTGCTGTTTGGCTATCACGGGAAGCTGATGAAATTGGCGGCGGGAATTTTTCACACTCACCACCACCTCGCTGACGGGCGCAGGGAAATTCTCACAGCTTACTGTGCTAAGGCTGGAATGCCGACTGATGCTTGTTCCGCAATTTTTGCCGCAGCAACAGCCGAAGAGGCTCTCGGACAACTGCGGGCTTTGGACGCTCAAACTGGCAACAATTGGGTCGATCGAATTTACGGCGACATCGCCCGACAAATAGACTTGCGGTCATCGGATTGCATTTTTACTCACACTAACTTGCACATCCCCGTGGGATCGGTGATGTTCGGGCGCAATCGCAAAATTATTGTTAAAAGTGAAATAGGAGATACATTTTTGACCCAAATTTGTTAATGTAGTGTGAATATCCCTGAATTCTGTTGAAAACATCGCTCAGGGATAATATTTAACAAGTAATAATTCTTTGTCCCTAGACCTTAATTATACTAGGTTGCTTGGGGACGCAGTTTCTGACGCCAGAGTTTAATTAATTAGGGTAAGGATTGAAGTAAATCTATGCTTGCCCTCGACCCTATTAATAGACTACAAGCGCTGACTGCAATCTAGTATAAATAAGATTTATTCCTAGCGACTAATGCTTGCTCGCCTTCCTCAGTCTTGTAGTGAAGCCGCTACAAATACATCCCCTACTTTCTGCCCAATTAGCAATTAGCAATTACGCAATAACCGTGACTACTCAAATAAAAACTGAATCAGACCTCACCAGCTCTTCTCTGGGGCAGATTGATCGCCAGACGATCGTGATTCTCGACTTCGGTTCGCAATATTCCGAACTGATTGCTCGTCGCATTCGCGAAACTCAAGTATATTCAGAAGTTATTTCTTACCGGACTACGGCAGAACAGTTAAAAGCTATCAATCCTAAAGGAATTATTCTTTCAGGAGGTCCGAGTTCTGTATACGATGAAAAAGCACCCCACTGCGACCCAGACATTTGGAATTTGGGAATACCCGTGTTGGGAGTGTGTTATGGGATGCAGTTGATGGTAAAGCAGCTCGGAGGCACGGTAGAGCGGGCTAAGTTAGCCGAATACGGCAAGGCATCGCTATTTATTGACGATCCGACGGATTTGCTGACAAATGTCGAAGAAGGCAGCACGATGTGGATGAGTCACGGAGACTCGTGTTCCGAGTTACCGTCGGGTTTTGAGATCCTCGCTCACACGGGCAATACTCCGTGTGCTGCTGTTGCTCACCACGAGAAAAATTTGTACGGGGTTCAGTTTCACCCAGAAGTAGTTCACTCGATCGGGGGAATAGCTTTAATTCGCAATTTTGTTTACCACATTTGCGAGTGCGAACCGACTTGGACGACTGCTACTTTTGTGGAGGAATCGATTCGCGAAATTCGAGAACAAGTGGGAGATAAACGAGTTTTGCTGGCTCTATCGGGCGGCGTAGATTCTTCTACTTTGGCTTTCTTGCTGCACAAGGCGATCGGCGACCAACTTACCTGTATGTTTATCGACCAAGGGTTTATGCGGAAGTATGAACCAGAACGGTTGGTAAAATTATTTAAAGAGCAATTCCACATTGATGTTGAGTATGTTAATGCTCGCGAACGCTTTTTAGCTCAACTTGAAGGGATTACCGATCCTGAAGTAAAACGCAAGCGGATCGGTCACGAATTTATCAACGTATTTGAAGAAGAATCGAAGCGTCTGGGCCCCTTTGACTACCTCGCACAAGGTACTCTTTATCCTGATGTGATTGAGTCTGCTGACACTAATGCAGACCCGAAAAGTGGCGAACGAGTTGCTGTTAAAATTAAAAGCCACCACAACGTCGGCGGTTTGCCGAAAGATTTGCGATTTAAGCTGATTGAACCGCTGCGAAAATTGTTTAAGGATGAAGTGCGAAAAGTTGGCCGATCGATCGGGCTTCCCGAAGAAATCGTGAACCGACAACCTTTCCCCGGTCCGGGATTGGCGATTCGGATTATAGGAGAAGTTACCGCAGAGAGACTAAATATTTTGCGGGATGCTGACTTCATTGTTCGCCAAGAAATTAATCGGCACGGATTGTACGGTGAACTTTGGCAAGCTTTTGCAGTTTTGCTGCCGATTCGCAGTGTAGGCGTGATGGGCGATCAGCGCACTTATGCTTACCCGATCGTCTTGCGATTTATTAAGAGTGAAGACGGGATGACGGCTGACTGGGCGCGGGTTCCTTACGATTTGTTGGAACTGATCTCGAACCGGATTGTGAATGAGGTTAAGGGGGTGAACCGAGTGGTTTACGATATTACTTCTAAGCCGCCGGGAACGATCGAGTGGGAGTGATTTCTAGTTAGCGATTAAGTAGGCGGACTAATTTTTTTGTCTGTCTACTTATTTTGATTTTTGATAACAGGGGGATTCCCTCTGGGATAGCTACGCTTCACGGGCTTTAGGGGATGGGGGAGTGGGAAGGGCGATCGCTTTTATATAACCCATTTGACATTTTTTACTGTATTTAAGTAAAGTGACTGCAAAATTCGTATCCAGCAGTTATGCCATACTCTACCAGCCTCACAGACGAAGAGTGGATCATCCTCAAATCCTTGTTTTTTCCGGTTGTGACAAGGTAGGGGAAGAGAACGCGCAAATGCTTGGATAGAGACGTGCAAAATCCTCGTCAGTAATTTTGAGAGAACTCTGATTGATGCGAGTTCCAAGGTTAATCTTTGTTTTATTACAGGACTTCGGACAGTTTTTGATAACCAAGCGTAAAATATGGCTTTCAAGGCGATTCGGCAATCGAACTACGAAAGAAAAATCAAGGGTTTCAGACTAGGAACTAAAAACTCTCCAGACTATTGTTATTAGGCTGATGCTGATCAGGCTTGCAGCCGCTTCGATCTCAAATGGGTTCTATAAACGTTTGCCATTTAAGCTACGAGCGCACTTTTTAACGTGCTTAGCTTAAACTCCACTCATGTTGTTTGAGGAAAAAGTTTTATTATAATTTAAGCGTGCTCAGCAAACAATTTATTTTAGGGAGAAGTCTAATGATTAGAACAAGAATAACTCAAAGATATCAACAGCAACTGTTGACTTGTACTTGGGTGGTATCTTTAGGTTTTTTACTGTTCTCACCTGCTGCTACAGGACAGCCAATTACTCCGTCTCCCGATGGCACAGGAACTGCTGTTAATGCTTCCGGCAATCAAGTTAATATCAACGGGGGACAGCGCTCCAAAGACGGCACTAATCTCTTCCATAGCTTTCAGCAGTTTGGACTCACAGACGGTCAAATTGTTAACTTTATTTCTGATCCGAATATCCGCAATATTTTAGGGCGAGTTGTGGGTGGCGATGCTTCTTATATTAACGGTTTAATTCAAGTAATAGGCGGTAATTCTAACTTATTTTTGATGAATCCGGCGGGGATTGTTTTCGGTTCCAACGCTCAACTGAACGTGCCTGGTTCATTCTTGGCAACGACAGCAACCGGAATCGGATTCGGCAACAATTGGTTTCAGGCAGTTGGCGTTAATGAATACGCTATGCTGATAGGAACGCCAAGCACTTTAAATTTTGGTACAGCTCAGCCAGGGGCGATCGCAAATTTCGGTCAACTGCGCGTACCTAACGGGCAAACGCTAGCTTTAATAGGCGGAACAGTTTTCAG
>NZ_JAUBQR010000098.1:6760-22157 GCF_036701385.1 Microcoleus sp. Pol12B4
GGGGCGATCGCAAATTTCGGTCAACTGCGCGTACCTAACGGGCAAACGCTAGCTTTAATAGGCGGAACAGTTTTCAGCCCCGGTACTTTATCAGCACCTTCCGGGCAAATTGCGATCGCATCGGTGCCCGGAGAAAACTTAGTCCGCATTTCTCAAGCAGGGCATCTCCTGAGTTTAGAAATTTCCCCCTCTTCTAATCTAGATTCTGCTTCTGTGCCGTTGAGTCCCCTCACCCTGTCCCAACTGCTGACAGGAGGTAGCAGCAACGCTACAGGCGTTATAGTTAACAGCGACGGAAGCGTACAGCTAACGAATTCAGACTTGCGGGTAGAAGCGGGCGATGTGGCAATTGCCGACACTCAGGCAACAGGTGCAAACCAAAATTTAGCAGTGTCTGCTCAAACGGCTACTGTGTCAGCCGCGCGTAACCTGACCCTAGTAAACAGGCAATTACAGACAGCCGGTGACTTGAAATTGCAAGCAGGGGAAAATGTCCGTATCCGCGACAGCGCGGCTAACTCTTTTGTTACTGATGTGGGTGGAAACCTAACCGTGCAGGGCGATCGCCAAATAGACATCCAGACGCGCAATCACTCCGAAAGCTTACTGAGCGCTGGCGACCGCATCACACTTACCAGTAACGGTACTGTATCCGGTGATGCCCTCTTCAGAGCTGGCAGCGATTTCTCAATTGGCACACTTCAAGGTAGCCCCGGCAACTTCTCAAGTTCAGGCGGTTCTACGATCGTCTCAGGCGGAAACGTCACTTTTGGTAATTACGCAGGCGCTTCTCTGGAAGTGCAAGCCAAAGGCACGATCGCATCCGGTGATCTCGCTATCAGTTCCGCATCTAGCGATCGACCGCAGTTGGTTTTTACGGCTGGCAACGTACCCGCTGACCTCACTGCAAACAGCACTCTAGCACCCGCCAGTTCTTCACCTGCCAGCATTCAAATTGGCAATATCGCGATCGCAGGTTCAGTTTTTTTAGGCGCTGCAAACAGCATTCAAGCAGCATCCATTACTTCAAATGGCGGAGATATCGCGCTGGTAGCGTCCGGGGACATCACAGCGGAAAACCTGAATACTTCAACTTTAACGGGCAATGCCGGCAATATTACCCTCTACAGCAGGGGGGGAAGCATCAATACGAGCGCCAGCACCTTGAACGCTTCCTCGATAATCGGTAACGGTGGGTCAATTTTCCTATATGGGACAAACGCGATCGTCACCGGTGGAATTACAACCTCTAGCTTCATTGGAAACGGAGGCAGCGTCACCCTTTATTCAGAAGGCAAAATCAGTACGGGCAACATCAACACTAGCGGAATCAAGGCAGGTGAGATCGGCTTCCTTAGCAATCCACCAAATCCTCCGGTGGAGGTGGCTCCTGCGCTGCCACCAGAACCACCAGCGCTCATACCTTCCCCGGTGCCAGCACCATCACCTGTCCCGCTGCCACCAGAACCACCACCGCTTATATCTCTGCCGCCGTCAGTCAACCCACCTGACTCTGCCCCGCTGCCACCAGAACCACCACCGCTCATCGTCCCGCCGTCACCAGAACCACCAGCGATCGTATCTCCCCTGCCGTCACCAGCAGCACCAGCAGCAGCACCATCGCTGCCACCAGAACCACCAGGGGTCATAGCTTCCCCGGTGCCACCAGAACCACCAGCACCATCTGGCATTCAGTTCCCTGAACTCGCACCTCTAAACAATGGCTTAGTAAGCCTGACACCGAGTGCCATTCAGTGCTTAACTGAGGAACAATTATTGGAGCAGCAGGCAGGAGTGCCCGTCCAAACTGCGCCGAAAGACTACAGCAAAGTGATCGCCTGCTACCAGCAGAATTTAGAGCTGGCGAGACTCTCCCGCGATGACGCTAGGGAAGGCTATGCGCTCAACAATCTAGGCGCAACTTACTACGCAATCGGAGATTATGAAAAAGCAATTTCTTACCAGCAGCAGCGTTTAGCACAAGCTGAATCCAGGGCCGATTTATTGGGAAAGGGACAAGCTTTTATTGGTTTGGGAGCTGCTTACGGCGCGATTGGCAATTATAAAAAAGCAA
Source organism: Microcoleus sp. Pol12B4 (assembly GCF_036701385.1). Lineage (NCBI taxonomy): Bacteria > Bacillati > Cyanobacteriota > Cyanophyceae > Oscillatoriales > Microcoleaceae > Microcoleus > Microcoleus sp. Pol12B4. The sequence goes on from NZ_JAUBQR010000098.1 coordinate 8,835, forward strand.
TCGAATACTACGAGCAAAGTTTGGAAGTAGCGCACTCCCTAAAATCCCTTGATTTAGAAGCGAGTATCCTAAGAAATTTGGGATTAGTTTATTACGCCCAAAAAGAGTATACAAGGGCAGTAGAATATCAAGAGCAAAGTTTAGCGATCGCTAAACAGCAGCGCGATCGCCGAGGCGAAGCCCTTGCTTTGAGTAATTTAGGATTAGTACACTATTCCCTGACTAATTATGCCCAAGCAATTGAAGAGCAGAAACAAAGTTTAGCGATCGCCAAAGAACTGCGCGATCGTTTCGTTCAAGGTCGCGCTTTAGAAAATTTAGGAATTGCTTACTATGCTGTCAAAAATTATCCTCAAGCGATTGACTCTTACCAACAGAGTTTAGCCATTGCCAGAGAACTGAGCGATCGCCACGCCCAAGGCCGCGTACTCAGCAATTTAGGTGACGCTTTATACAAATCAAAGCAACCAGCAGAAGCTATCAAAGCTTTATTTTCAGCCATTGAAATTTGGGAAGCTCTGCGGTCAAATTTAAAAAATAACGACCTCAATTTAATTTCAATTTTTGAAACCCAAGAAACAAGTTATAGTATGTTACAAGAAGTGCTTGCCAATCAAAATCAGCATAACGAAGCGCTAGAAATAGCAGAGCGTGGACGGGCGCAAGCTTTTGTTAGATTATTGACCAGCCGTTTTTCTTCCCAGTCAGCACAGGCTACCATAAAGTCATCGGAAAATCAAATAAAACCGCTCGACATTCAGGAAATCAAACAAATTGCTAAAGAACACAATTCGACTTTAGTTTCTTACTCGCTTATCAAAGAAGTTGTAGAAGCTGATGGTCAAAGAAAGCTGCAAGATTCAGAACTTTATATCTGGGTAACGCAGCCGACCGGAAAAATTGAATTTCGTCGCATCAATTTGAAAGGTTTGGTTGAGGAAAAAACTTCATTAAAAGCCTTGATTACTCAAGGTCGTTGCTTCATTCCCAGTTGCCTGCGAAACAAGCAGCGATCCCAACCAGTTACAAATCCCACCCCAACCATGCCTCTTGTCGAACAACGATTTTTAGATCCGTCATTGCAAGAGCTTTATCAACTACTGATAGAACCAATTGCTGACCTTCTACCTCAAGATCCAGCGTCGCGAATTACCTTTATTCCTCATGAATCTTTGTTCTTAGTTCCCTTTGCCGCGCTGCAAGATACTTCGGGAAAATACTTGATAGAAAAACATACTATTTTAACAGCACCTTCAATTCAAGTGCTGTCTTTAACCAAGAAACAGCAACAGCTTGCTTCAGGAAAAGGTGCGCTAGTCGTTGGGAATCCTACCATGCCAAGTGTTGCCTTTACGACGAACCAACCTCCTCAAAAACTACCATCACTCCCACACGCTGAAGCCGAAGCGATCGCGATCGCTCAGCTTTTGAATGCTGAACCGCTCACAGGCGACAAAGCGACAAAAGTAGCAGTTTTACAGCAAATAGAGCGATCGCGCATCGTGCATTTAGCAACTCACGGCATCCTGGATGACGTAGAGGAATTGGGGGTACCTGGAGTCATCGCACTTGCCCCAAGCAAGGATGACAGTGGTTTACTCACTGCTAGCGAAATTTTCAATTTGAGGTTGAATGCCGAACTCGTCGTTTTGAGTGCTTGCAATACGGGTCGCGGTCGTATTACAGGTGACGGCATCATTGGTTTATCGCGCTCGTTTATTGCAGCAGGTGTTCCCAGTGTTGTAGTTTCTCTGTGGTCAGTAACCGACGAATCAACAGCCGAGTTGATGGCGGAATTTTATCGACAGATGCAGCTAACGCCTGATATTGCCCAAGCGCTGCGGAAGGCCATGCTGGTGACATTGGTCAAACATCCTAATCCTGTAGATTGGGCCGCTTTTACCCTCATTGGCGAAGCAGAGAAACGTTAACCCGGAAAAGCTGATTTCCTGTCGTCAAGAGACCTAATACCTGCTCTTGGGTACTTAGTGTGCCCAATTATCATTTTTCTGGTGTCTTATACCCCACGTCGGGCCTTTTGATATCAATTCCGGTTAGATTGGAATGTTTAAACCACAGAGAACGCAGAGGATACAGAGGAAGGGAAGAGAGATGGATAATTCCGATGAAGGGCAGATTTGATATAACTCTCACACTCAAAGGGCGGAAGGTGGGTTGTAATTGTTCCAGCGACCGCTGCATTGGTTTCAATGTTGTGACTTCCATCACTTGTAATACGGACTTGGTTCACCGAATATTTTCAGTATTATCACGGAAAAAAACCAGCACTATCACTTGCTCTTAGGAGAAACCACGAGATGATTAAGGTGTCGAGTTCAAAACAATCCCATGTTTCAAGTTAATCTTCTGCCCGGCGCTATCAACGAATTAATTGCCACTGTCACCGATACTCACCGCGTTACCAAAGCTGACCGCTACGGCATGATGGCCGCTATCCTCGATGAGTCCATCAGTGAAGAAGAACGTGGCTCACTCGATCGTCTGATTCGCTCCCTGGTCAAAGGTCGGATTCAAGTCAGTGATGAACTTTCCATCGTCTCGTAAGCAGAAAGCTCGTTGAGAACTCGACACTCTACAACAGCTTTCGATTGGGAAAGTTTAGACCAGTCACTGATATTGCGATCGCCCTCTACAAGGATAGCTTTTTGTATAATGCACTTTTGACATAGACGATTAGCCTTCGCAACTTTATAAACATTATGACGGATACCATCCAGCATCTCATTGAGCCACACATTCAAGATTTGGGTGGATTCCAAGCCCGCCGCTTGCTTCCCTCAGACGTTTTAGCACTGGTAGGCCCGTTCATCTTTTTTGACCATCTGGGCCCTGCGGTGTTTCCACCCGGTCGGGGCGTGGATGTCAGACCGCATCCGCACATCAACTTAGCAACCGTCACCTACCTGTTTGAAGGTGTTTTGCTGCATCGTGATAGTGTCGGTAGCGTTCAAGAAATCCGTCCCGGTGCGGTAAATTGGATGACAGCAGGGCGAGGCATTGTCCACTCTGAACGCACGCCTGACGACGATCGCAGCAAAGAAGCCATCCTGCATGGCATCCAAACCTGGATAGCCCTTCCCGATGAATACGAAGAAACCAACCCCTGGTTTCGGCATCATCCGGCTTCTGAGCTGCCTGTTTGGGAGGATGCAGGAGTTTCGTTCACCCTAATTGCGGGTGAGGCTTATGGTCGCACTTCCCCAGTTCAAATATTTTCACCCATGATTTATCTCGACGTGCAACTAACTGGTGGAAGAGAATTTACCTTACCGGGCCATTACAGCGAACAGGCGGTTTACAGCGTAACAGAGGGGCTTGTTATCGATGGAGTGGCTCTGGAACAACATCGGTTGGCAGTTCTCACTTCCGGCACTGAAGTAAACATTTCTGCTTCAGGCAATGCTCGTTGTATTGTGATTGGCGGTGAACCTGTTGGTGAGCGCTATAAGTGGTGGAATTTTGTTTCGAGTCGCCACTCGCGCATTGAGCAAGCCAAACTCGATTGGAGAGAGGGACGGTTTGCTCAGGTTCCTCAAGAGACCGAGTTTATTCCGTTGCCAGAAGAGCCACCTTCTCAAGCAGAGCAACCGTTGTGAATAACCGCAGCGATTTAAATTAAAAAACAGTTTTTTGATTCAGAATTCGTCTTTTTTACCTGACGGGGTTGTCACCCCGTCAGATTGGTGGATTGACAGCCGGGACAAATCATAAATTTTTTTACTTGATTAGAGCTTTTGTTGATACCATAAATATGCAACGCTAATTAATTAGGTGAGAATATTGTAGGAGTGATTGATTAATTGTTCCTAGAAGTTTAGGATGGTAATTATATCAAGTCTGAGCGAGCGCTCGCAATACCTGAAACTCTGCAGGGTTGACGAATATTTGCATTGGGAATCCGAGTTCCGGGTGAACCCGTCCCTAAAGGATTGGAATGCTTTCGTAACTATCGGCCTATATTCCGCTTCATTTGATCTAGTTCTTCGTCTGCTTCCCAGCGTTGAAACTTTTCTTCTAAAGGGTCTGCTGCTGTAAAACTGCTATAACTTGAACTCTGATTCCAACCCTTTGTATCCCAATTCTGCTCTGTTTTAGTGGTTGTAGTTCGAGTTGCAGCTTCTGCCGCTTTTGCTCGGACTTCTTTTCGCCGTACTTGAATTTGGCGGTACAGTTCTTTAGCTTTTTCAATCCGTTCTTTGCAGCCTTGCATTTGACCCCAGCGCTGATTTCCCTGACGCAGCAAAGCTGCTTGCCGCTCTTGGGCTGCTTGAGCTAAATCGAGCCTTTGAGCAGCTTTAGCTTTGTTGATGCGATCGTTCCAGCGCTGAATTTCTTGAGCGGCGGAGAGAATTTCGGCTTGCAGTTTTTTCTCTTGTTTTTGGATATCGAGAATCAGCCGCAGAGTGTCTTCTTCTTGTTCCTTCAGTTGTTCTTCTATTGCCTGCAATTCCAGATGGGGATTGCTACGCAAAAATTCTTCTAATCTGGTTTCTAGAAAGCGGCTGAAATCATCAAATAAGCCCATTTTTTATAATTCCTAAGTCATTGGTCATTAGTTATTAGTCATTGGTTCTTAGTCACGGGAGATCGATTATTGATCCTGAGTTGTTAGTTATAGCAGAAGAAAGTTCGGCAACGAATTCGGGAACCGATTTAACGGATAGAAGCAAGAAGTAATAAGAGCAATGGTTTCAGCAATTAAGAACGTCTTGGCGGTTCCTATATTATAACTGTTTTCACTGCTCGTGATATACAGCCCGATCGCTGCCCATTACTGATTACCAATGACCGAAGTCATAACTAATGACTGATGACTAATGACTCGTAACTGATGATTGATTAGAACTTTTGGCCGACAAAAACCGATCGCACATCTCCTCCCTTGCGAATCACTGCTTCTTGATTTTTGATTTCTGCCAGCGTCCAACCGCTAGCGCCGATGCTTTCGCCGACATAAATTCTGCGGGCTACGCCGTCTACTTCAAACAAAGCAGCCGATCTATCGCCCAACTCCAAAATCCCTACCAACGTGTGCGCGGAAGTCGGGGCGCTGCTGATGGCCGGTGCCGATTGCTCGGGCGCGGGCGCGGATTGCTGGGCTGGGGGCGCTGGTGCCGGTTCGGTTTCGCGAGCCAAAATCTTTGGCTGGGGAGACTCCGAGGGGGAAGGGGAAGCAGCGAGGGGATCTCGATTGCCCGCAGCGGCGATCGCACGACCGGAGGCTGGAGCTGCAGGCGAGGGCGAAACTGCCACGGTTTGAGGAGCAGCCGGAGCAGCAGCTACCGGAGCAGCCGGAGCCACAGTCACCTGAGCGGGGGGAGGGATGACTACGACTTGGGGTGCTGGTGCTCCCGGCTGCGAGGCAGCTTGTTCGAGGGCATTAGCAATGCGGTTGACTGCTGTCGAAAGACCTGCGGTTGCAGGTGGCGCGCCGGAAATTGGAATGCTCGGCAGCGTCCCTGGGGTGGGGGTTCCGGGAACTCCTGCAAGTTGGGGGTTAGCCTGGGGTGCTTTCTTTTGTTCGATCGCTTCTAGGGACCGCTGCACGTATTCGACAAACGGGGTATCTGGTGCTGTTTTGCCACTTGCTGCGGGTGTCTCTGGTGCGGGGGCGGCGGGCAAGCGCACGAGTCCCGACCTGCTTGCGAGCCATAACCCCATGACTAGCAGCAGCGACCCAAAGGCTGCTCCCAGCAGCATTCTGTCGAATGATTGTTTGGACTGCTGTTTTTTGGCTGTTTCTAGGGCGACTTGGCGGGCGATCGCTTCTACGTCTTTTTCGTCCCGCTGCGGCTGGGGGGGTGCCAACTGCGACAAAACTATTTGAGGTACCGAGATCGACTTGAGCGCCACGAATTCTGGCTGCACGGGCTCGGATGGCAGTCCGCCGCTACCGTCGAATGCTCGATCGACTCCTTCAAACAGTTCGTCCATCAACTGATCGGCGTAGGACTCTACTGCCACTGCTTCGGCTGGCACTGTTTCCACCGTCGCCCTCACGGCGATCGGCTCTGACGCTGATTCCAAAGACATCTGTTTGGCGATTACTTTTTGAGGCATAGTTTTCTGTTTGCTCCCGCTCCTCGACAACCCTGAGATTCTCAACTTCAGACTTCTACAGGATACTTGTGATGTTGACCAATTCTTGGCTCAGAACAGGTCAATTGTATCTCACTCATCACCATATTTTTAGTCCTCGGCCAACTTACTTTGCCCGATCGACTTTTTTTTTACCTGTTTTGGGCTTTTTAGTCCCTGTTTGCTGCTGCCAGTCTTATTTGCTTAAGCTGGCTTTTAGTGCATATTCTACTGCTTGTGTCAACCCCACCCTCCGGGTCTTCACAGTTTTTGACATACAGCTTTACTTGAGGCTCGCAAAAAAAGCGGTTTTTTTGGTGCTGTTTCCGATCGCCTTGCAGCTTTAACAAGGATTTTAGACTTTTACTCGTCTTAAGTTTGTTGGTCAGTTTGCTTGACAGTAATAACAAGCAACCGATTTTATAACTTTAATACTACATAGCTTCATCACACTTAAGTAATAAATTGTCAAAGGTTGCCAAATTGTCGGCTAAATAAGCACTATTCCTAAGATTTTTTTTACAACACTATTTGTGGTACAAAAAAGAAAAAAATATTGAATTTTGTCAATATATATTTGTTTCAGCATGAGATTTTTTAACTCATAATTCCTCTAGCTCCTGTCATTGTGAGCAGGAGCTAAAGACAACGCTCGGACCACCCAAATTAACCCACCCGTTCCGCCAATTCCAACCAGCGCTCAGTCGCCCGATCGATCTCCTGCGTCAACTGAGCCAAACGATCCGATAACTTCTTCATCTCTGCAAACCCGCTAGGAGCATTGTTAGACAAAATCTTCTCAATCTCTTCTTTTTCAGCTTCCATCTTCGGAATTTGACTTTCTAATTGTTCGTATTCCCGCTTATCATTGAAGGAGATTTTGGTAGATTTTTGAGTAGAGCTTGGGGATTTTGAATTATTAGATTCAGCGGTTCGTGTAAGTTTTTCTTTGTCTTTTTGTCCTTTGATTTCCTTGGATTCTTCGGCTTTCTTGTAGTCTAAATACACCGAATAATTGCCGGGATACAAACGCAAATTGCCGCCCGGTTCCAAGGCGAAAACCATGTCAATCGTGCGATCGAGAAAATAGCGATCGTGGGACACCACAATCACGCAGCCGTTAAAATCTTCGAGATAATCCTCCAAAACCGCCAAAGTCTGCACGTCCAGGTCGTTTGTCGGTTCGTCCAAAATCAGCACGTTTGGCGCACTCATCAGCACTTTCAACAGAAATAACCGGCGTTTTTCCCCGCCCGAAAGTTTGTTAATCGGTGCATACTGTTGGTTCGGTGGAAACAGAAACTTTTCCAACATTTGAGAAGCGGTAATGATTTCCCCATCCGCCGTTTGCACCAACTCGGCCACACTTTTCAAGTATTCAATAACTCGCTGGTCTTCGTTCGGCGTCAAATCCTCTGAATGCTGGTCAAAATAACCGATATGAATGGTTGTGCCAATTTCGACAGTACCCGAATCCGGCTGAATGCGTCCGGTGATGATATCCATCAGCGTCGATTTTCCCGCACCGTTGCAGCCAATAATTCCTATCCGGTCTTCGGGTGTGAAATTGTAGGTAAAATCTTTAATTAAAGTGCGATCTCCGTAAGCTTTAGAGATATTCAGTAACTCAATCACCTTCTTACCAATCCGGCGGCCGGCTGTCGCAATTTCGACTTTGCCGTTGGCTGTTTTGAACTCCTGGGCTCGCATATCTTTAATGCGATCGATCCGAGCTTTTTGCTTGGTACTGCGCGCTTTCGGCCCGCGTTTGAGCCATTCCAATTCGCGCCGCAATACACCCGCGTGTTTGCGAACACTGCTGGCGGCGGATTCTTCAGCTAAGGCTTTTTTCTCCAAGTAATAAGCGTAATTGCCAGCATAATTGTAAAGGTCGCCACGATCGATCTCCAGGATGCGATTGGTAACGCGATCGAGAAAATAGCGATCGTGCGTAATCAGCAGCAAAGCACCGCGATAGCCGTTCAAATAATTCTGCAACCACTCCACAGACAGCGCATCCAAGTGGTTTGTCGGTTCATCCATCAGCAACACATCGGGCTCGGACAACAAAGCCGTTGCTAAGGCAATTCGCTTGCGGTAGCCGCCGGACAAGTCGGCAATTTTCGCATCAAAATCCTCAATCCCCAACTTGGTCAAAATCAATTTCGCCTTGGTTTCCAAATCCCACGCATCCACCTCATCAATGCGTTCAGACACCGCAGACAGACGCGCCATTAACTTGTCTGTATCGCCTTTGCCGTGGGACAATTGATCGGAAATTTCCTCGTATTCCCGCACCAAAGCCATTTGTTCGCCACTGTCAGCAAATACTTGCTCTAAGACAGTGTGATTTTCGTCTAAATCCGGCTGTTGGGGGAGATAGACAATTGTAGACCCTGGATTGACCCAGCGATCGCCAGAGTCGATCGACTCCAAGCCTGCAATCATTTTCAGCAGCGTTGATTTGCCGGAACCGTTAGTGCCGATGAGTCCGACTTTATCGCCTTCATCGAGGCTGAAACTGGCATCTGTCAAGAGTTCCTTGATGCCGAAGTCTTTTTTGATCGATCGTAGAGTAAAAATAGTCATCTGTATAGAAAGTCATTTACCTAGCTTAGTTTAGCGCTGGTCTTCGCACTCCGCTGCAAATCGCTGGAAAAAGCTGCTGGGATTGATAAATTATACAAACTTCATCGATAGTTTGTTCAGTTTTTAAGTTAACAATAGTCCGGACTGTTTTTATATAGCCCAATGGCTTATTCTCGCTTGACTTTGAGCCACAGTGGATCATTAAATCAATGTCAGCTCCACCCCTGACGCGGCATTTAATTCGACTTTTTTATGATCCTTGCCCCGCGTAAGCTTGTAGTATCGTTCCAAAAACTGTCCGGAATATTGAGTTAAGGTATGACTTATAAATCTAAGTTAATGATTTCTTTTTTGATCAGAGTGTTCGCTCGACCTGTCTTGTTTGCTCGAAATTACAAATTCCACTACCAATTCCACTTCTTAGTAAAAAGGAGTCAAGTAAATGACAGCCGGATTGCCCCAACAACGCATCTGTGGCACGATGAGTGTCCACTATCGACTTTTAACCACTGATCTAACCTATGCTAGAAACCGACGGGAAATTGAGAATCGCTCGCTGCAATACGCACGACGCGGAATTGAGGCAGCTAGAACTGGCATCACAGTCATTCCTGTGGTTGTTCACGTTGTTCATAACCCCAGTATTCCTGAACAAAACATTTCAGAAGGACAAATTCGCAGTCAGATTGATGTTTTAAATCGCGACTTTCGCAAGCAAAACCCAGATATTGTCTCACTCCCGGCTGCTTTTCAGTCATTGGCAGCAGATACCCGAATTGAGTTTGTCCTAGCAACCACCGATCCCAATGGCAACCCCACTAATGGCATTACTCGAACTACCACTACTGCCACAGGATTTATTGATGACGATCGCGTCAAATCCGTGGCGACAGGTGGTGCAAATCCGTGGGCGAGCGATCGCTACTTAAACATTTGGGTGTGTTCCCTGAATGAGGGATTGCTGGGCTATGCTCAGTTCCCTGGTGGTCCTAGTGCCACTGATGGTGTAGTAATCACCCATACTGCCTTTGGTACTATCGGCACGGCAGCCCCGCCTTTTAACTTAGGCAGAACTACAACCCATGAAATTGGACACTGGCTGAATTTGCGCCACATTTGGGGAGACGATGGCAATGGGTGTAACGGTAGTGATTTTGTCAATGATACACCCAATCAAGCAGGACCAAACACTGGTCTCCCCAGTTTTCCCCATGTAACCTGTAGTAACGGTCCCAACGGTGATTTGTTCATGAACTATATGGACTACACCGATGATGCGGGTATGTTCATGTTTACCACAGGGCAGGTTGTGCGAATGCAAGCCGTGCTAGATAACGAACGAGCCAGTCTTGGTACTACACGCAGCGACGATAATCTCTACCAACTCCACAGCGGTGGTGCGATTTGGAAGTATACAGGAACTCCCTGTTCGGGAGATAGCTGTCCAGGTTGGCAGAAGCTAGACAACAATCCAGCCACCGTTGCCATTGCCGCCAGCGATGGTAATCTCTACCAACTCCACAGCGGTGGTGCGATTTGGAAGTACACAGGAACTCCCTGTTCGGGAGATAGCTGTCCAGGTTGGCAGAAGCTAGACAACAATCCAGCCACCGCCAAAATAAGCAGTAGCATAGGTATATCAGAGTAGAGCTTCCAGAGATTGTGTTACCTAAGCCGGATGTTTGCCAGTCTGGCTTAGTTTGATGATTCTTATGGAAGTTACTGACACAGGAAAGATAGCTTCAGGTATTGCATCGAAACAAAAATATGGCAACTTTTGTTAAATTACTGGATAAGCCTCTTCAAAAACTAATTGATAGCAATAGCCATGTTTAGCAAAATCATGGACATCTGGAGATTCATAGCAAAATTGACTCGTTTAATGAATAAACGACTGTTGCGATCTCTCTCGTCTTTAATTGGCTTATATATTTTGAGCATCATACTTTCATTACCCCACGCTATCTCTGCTTCTTCACAAGTTGAACATAATGCCAGCATTACTCCACTCACTATTGTTCAGGTAGCCGCCATGACCTTACCCAGCCAAATTTTTAGACGATGGACACATTCTCGCGAAGAAGATCGGGCAGACATCCTTGTGTATCGTCCCAAGGACTACCCGTTTCCACCCGCGCGCGGTCGGGAAGGACTGGAATTCCGCGAGAACGGAGAATTTATTCGCTACCAGATTGGTGCCACTGATAGAAGCTTAGCAGTTCCTGGTCGATGGAGTATTCAGAACACAAATATGGTAGAAGTTCAATTTCCAAATCAATCCGTTTCATCGTATACATTGACAATCCTGGAATGCGATGAGCAGATTCTCAAGGTCAGACAAACAGCAGGGGGTACAAGTCAGTGAGTACCCTGATAGAATTATGAGAATGAAATGCAATTCGGAACGGATGAGATAGTGGATATAGGTGTTTAGAAAATGCTATACCTGAGCCTTTCGTCTAACAAACGGGTGCACCGGACGGATTGACAGCCTGTGGCTTAGTTGCACGTAGGTGGGAAGATAAGGAAAAAAGCTATGAAAAAGCTCAGAGATGAAATTAACGCGGTTCCTAACGTGGATATTTTAATTGAGTCAACAAGGGGCTTTGAGAAAGATATTGCTAAATTGAGTGAAGATGGAAAAGCAGCAGTAATTCAAAAAATCAACGATGGCGCCAGCCTCTTCCCAACTCAAAAAGCTGATGTCTATCGTAAGCTGCGCCGTCTTCACCTACCCTCAAATATTAATAGTTATGAATCTTCATTGTACAAACTAACGGTTTCTGGAACAATAAGGGTTATTTGAGCAGTTGACGAAGAGCCAATTTTTGGGCAGGTTATTTTTACTCTTTTTCGAGTCGTCAAACACGATGATATCGAGCGAGCAGATCAGGGTGTAGCAGAGTCTTTATATCAAGATATGCTTCATCACAATCTAGAAGATGCCCAAATGTCCTAAGCTTATTTATGGCACAGACTATTACGCTCTGCGATGAATATGGCATTATTTACGAAGCGATAAAGATTTTGCCAAAAGATTGAGGAGGCTGAATGAAAACCGCGATCACCCTACCAATTGACGAAATCAACAAATTCTGCCAACATTGGCCAATCATCGAACTCTCCCTTTTTGGTTCTATTCTTCGGGATGACTTTCATACAGACAGCGACATCGATATCCTAGTTGCTTTTGCTTCCACAGCCAACTGGGGTCTACTCGATCGCGCCCAAATGCAGGAAGAACTCGAAGCAGTGCTAAGTAGACGAGTCGATCTAATCAGTAAACGGGCTATCGATGGCAGTTCCAACAGGATTCGCCGTCAAGAAATTCTGTCTACTGCTCAAACTATTTATGTCAAATAACTGCGATCGCGCTTCCTTAATCGAGCGCTTTTTTTATTTCAACAACTGCTTCTCCCGTTTGACCAGTTGCGCGATCGGGTATTGATAAGAAGTCGTGCCGATCAACTGCTTAAACAGATCAGCGAAAAGTCCGTTAAGGTTATTTGTTTTCAGCCGAGATTAGGTAAGCAAAATGGTTTGCTTTGTTGGTGAGTGCCAGTGATCGGCGATCGGAGTATCACACATCACTGGAACCGACCTTATGCTAAGTTATTGTTGGAATTAGAAGCGATCGCTAGCGCAAGCAGAAAAAGAGGATGTACAAAAATGGGTAAAGGTAGGTTAGAAGCGTTCAGCGATGGTGTAATCGCCATTCTCATCACCATTATGGTGCTGGAATTGAAAGTGCCCCATGAAACAGATTTAGCTGCGCTGCGTCCGCTAGTTCCAGTATTTCTGAGCTATGTACTAAGTTTTATTTATCTGGGTATCTACTGGAACAACCACCATCACTTGTTACAGGCGGCTCGGCACGTCAATGGTAATGTTTTGTGGGCTAATCTGCATCTGCTGTTCTGGTTGTCACTGATTCCCTTTGTCACTGCCTGGACAGGCGAAAACCACTTCGCGGCCTGGCCAGTTGCGCTTTATGGCACAGTCCTGTTGTTGGCTGCGATCGCTTACTTCATTCTTACTCGTGTTCTTATTTCTTACCACGGTAAAGATTCCACTCTGGCAATTGCACTTGGGCGAGACTTTAAGGGGAAGGTATCAGTAGTGATTTATGCCGTAGCAATCCTGCTTTCCTTTGTGAACTCGTTGTTTGCTTTCATGCTATATGTTTTAGTTGCAATAATGTGGCTTATCCCCGATCGGCGTATTGAGAAAACTCTGAATTCGTGAAGAAGATTCCACAAAAAGCCATTCCCGCCAGCTAACACTTCGCTTTACCAATTAACAAATTAACAATCCATCAAGACGGACTTTTTGTTGAACCCGGTCAGGGTCGTTCTTACTACTTTGGTCAAGACCTCTATACCTTCAAGGCAGTTGGTGAAGAAACAGGGGAAACTATGCGCTTGGTGAGGTAATTGTTACACCTGGTGGCGGTACGCCGACCCATCGGCACCACCGAGAAAATGAATCATTTTATGTTCAAGCTCGAAATTTTCAACAATTACTTTGCCCGTTTTACCCGTTGGGCGATCGAATATTCGGCGTTGCTGAATCAAGGTATGAATGCCCCAGGAATGGGAATATCGTGAAATTTCAAGTAATGTATTAATAACTTAA
>NZ_JAUBQR010000099.1:0-22116 GCF_036701385.1 Microcoleus sp. Pol12B4
ATGTTTCCAAATAGTTTTTGGCTCACGGTTGGCAGCGGTCAAGCGTTGAACGATAAATATTACTGGGGATAAGTGACCTACTAAGAGCGATCCGCAACACGCGCCTCAAAGAATGTGTCGATATTATCCGCGCCCTTTGGGCAGGAGAAACCGTCACCCATCACGGTTTAGTGTGGGTAGAAGATGCAAAACTCTATACCCGGCCGGAAATTCTCCCATTAATTATCGGCGCGTCAGTTACCCCAGAAACCGTAGAATGGTTGGGCAGTTGGATTAAATACTACTTCTCGCCCACCTGAAAAGTTAAAAGAAGTCGTCCATGCGTTTCGTCGCGGTGGCGGAGAAGGGAAACCAATGATTTTGAAAGTGCAGATTTCCTATGACAGTAATGCAAAGAAAGCACTACAAGGCGCTCACGATTAATGGCGTAGTAACATCTTCAGAAGCAAAATGTTGACCGACCTGATAACACCAGATCAATTTGATGCTAGCGGGGAGTTTGTGAAAGCAGAGGAGTTATATCAACACGTCTGAATCTCGGCAGACCAAGAGCAGCATATTGAGTGGTTGCAAAAAGATAGTGAATTGGGGTTTTATGAACTAATTTTGCACAACGTTAACCGATAACAAGAGCAGTTTATTGAGGTGTTTGGCAAAAAAATTGTGTCAGCGCTGACAAAAAGTTGATGGTGGAAAATCTGTAGGTAGATGCGATCGCCCTTATGATGGATACTGGTTCAAAAATGAATTATGGTTTTGAGCAGCACTAGCAGGAAGTTATTTCGTAGCTTCCTCATTATTAGATAGTGGTTCGATCTGACCGTGATCCACTAAACCTTGATTAATTAGCGCCGTAGCACTCCCTCGACGGAGTAACTCGGTTGCATCAAGTAATGGAATAGAATTAATTCCAAACTGATTCTTTGCTAATTTTTTACTAGACAAGGCTTGTAGCCCATAGTTTTATGTAATTAATTGTGTCCTACTACTTACCAATTTTTAATCATCATCGACAAAGCCACAAAAGTGTCACTCCTCTTATCTCATAACGTCCAAGCAAGAATAACCTCAGCCAAGTGATTTATTGCTGTTCATACAAGGATCGGTTTTTTTACCCAACGAATATCTGGATTTCGTCGATTTCGCTTACTTTGGGTATCGTTTCAATTGCCTCAGTTTCAAATAATCGTTTCCCTGTTTCTTTGAGCCAGGGGATGACGCTATTGTGGGTCATACCAGTACAACGCTCAATTTGTCTTGCGGCCCCATGCCATTACAGTATATTGCTTAAGCAAATTTGTTTGGCCTCCTTGGGATCTCCCGGCTCACTATAGGTTTCGACACACTATTGCATTGCTTAAATGGATCACACTGTTCTCAGTCTTGATTTCCATTTTTAAGTACATCTTTACCCTGGCATTTAGGGCATTGCATTTTTGAACTTTAAACAACTTTCCCTTTGTTCTACTACTCCCTATGTTTAAATTTAATTATAAATATATGCAATGTCGCCTCTTCGGCGAGCAATTTCCTATAACTAATTACTAATAAATAATGAATAACAAAAACAAATTCCCCGGCCTAACCAGGGAATAAAACATATTAAAAAAATAATGTTGTTTTAATAAATTGAATATGCCAAAAAGCGGCGATAAGTTAGTAGCAGCCCTTGTTGATTTGAGAGTGGACGCCGGGGCGGGCATTCCTGTGCAGGTGCCGCACCCGATCGCATTTTCCAGTCTCAAGAAAACAGTTGCATTCATATTTGAGTACCAATTAAGCTTGGCTGCTGTTGCGAGTCTGGCTTGCCAGCTCCAACAGTTGCGCCCAGCGTTTTTGGACTTGTTTGGGAGTGCATTTGAGTGCGGTGGCGATCGCCTTGTCGCTTTCTTGATTCCGCTTCATTTCTAACATTTGCTGCATTTCGGGCGCAAGTTGAGCGCGAAATGCTTCCCATTTGTCCGAAGTCATTCCCAGCTTTTGATCGACATCAGCACCCAGCCATTCGTGAACAAGTTTCCAATTTTGAGTGCGGGCAAATTTTTCGACGTGGTACTTAAACCGCTGTTGCAAGTAGTCGCGCTGGCGGGAAGACAAACCCAGCACGCGGTCAATTTCCGAAGCCGAAAGGTCTTGCAATTTTAAAGTTAAGTAATTCACGCATTCTGGCTGATTTTGCGATTCCAGATAGGCGATCAATTCCGAGACTACTCGATCGCGCAGCACAGCATCAGCCGGATCGACAGTTTCCGATACCATTTGCTCACGCACTTGTTGCAACGCCGGAGAGCGGCTGTACATTTCCGCTTCTTCTCCCTTGCCGGATTCTACAGCCATTTCAATGTCGATCGCAGTTTCCGGAGGCTGGCCCTTGGCAAATCCTTGAGCGCGCAACACGATCAGGCGTTGGCGGTTGCGGCCGGGCAAACCAATTTGGCGCTTGGCGTAGTGTTCGGTAAAAGCCATGTACTCAGCTAATTCTAGCTGCGTGCGGGGCTGGTAGGTGACATCGAGTTGGTGTTCGCGGCGGAAAGCTCGCAGAGATTCGATGTAAAAGCCTTGCAAAAAGTCTTCAATCATGTTGTAGCGAGCTTGGAAGTTCAAGTTCGATCGGAAAGAAGCAACATGGCGGTAAATCATAGCCGCGAGGTGAGAATGCAGTTCGACGCGGCCTTGTTTGGAACCGAGGCGGTAGTATTGCAGGGTTTTTTGCAACCGGTGCTCGGCCAAGGTGATTTGCCAAGCTTCTACTTCGCCGGAAATTTGGATGCGATCGCTTTTTTGGCAAATCCGTTCAACTTCCTTAGCAATCCGCATCGCCACTGTTTGAGCGCTGCGGCTGGCAGTTTTCATTTCGGCTTGCAATTCTTTAAGGGCGAAGTTAGCCAAAGCGAGGATATCGATGCTGGGAACAGTATTGATTTCAGCGGTTTGTTCCGGAATGCAGTTGAGGTCAGAAGCGGTGTTGCAGTTGACGGTGTTGGTGGCAGCTTTGACAGTCATGGCGTTTATCGGGTGGTAGGGCACAGTGGGTGTGCGAGGACATTTCTCCGAGAGTGAGGTGGCAGTTGCTGGCGGTTTCGCTTGCTGTGCTGATTCAACTCTCTATACATTGAATGTTACGGAAGTAGAGATAACCGCAGTGAGGCCAGTGTTCCACTCTCTCATGCAACAGTTTTTGGCTGCTGAATCTGATTCTAAGCGCTGACTGTGAAAGATTGGTTTTATTGCCATCAAAGCCTTACTATACAAGCATTCTGAGCTGTTAGTCGTGTGGGGCGATCGCGAAAAAGATTGACGGTGTTCCGGGGCCGCTGAGTGGACGATTTACAAACTGGTTTTTTAAGGGTTTGAGGTTCTGGAATCGGGATGGGAGAAAATGTAGCGAAAACCCATGTCTTCTGAACCTACGCAACCGCAGTTAGGAAACCCGGTCGATCTGCAAATTTGCTCTTAGTAAAACGCGCAACGGCTTTTTTTGAACGAACCGCGAAGACGCAAAGGACACGAAGGAATATAAGAAAAGTAGGGTGCGGTGCGGTGAACAGAGAGGCCTGTCAACCAACTCACCCCGATTCTTTCTCTAATATCAAAGTCACCGGCCCGTCATTCTCGATCGAGACTTGCATCATCGCTCCAAACAAGCCTGTTTCAACTTTTAAGCCGCTCTGGCGCAACTTTTCGACAAATTTCTCATAAAGAATTTCGGCTCGTTCAGGAGCCGCTGCTCGATCAAAGGAAGGTCGCCGACCTTTGCGACAGTCGCCGTAGAGCGTAAACTGACTGACTACCAGCAACTCGCCACCGAGGTCTTGTACGGACTTGTCCCAGCGCCCGGTATCCGTGGCAGAGTCGGGAAACAAACGCAATTCTACGCATTTGCGAGCCATCCAATCGAGTTCTGCTTCGGTGTCGGTGTCTGCAATACCTACAAGCAAGTTAAGTCCGCGGCCAATTTTGCCGACAATTTGACCTTCTATTTCGACTTGAGATGATTTTACTCGCTGGATGATGACTCGCATAGACTTGCTTTTTGGTAGCGTCTTAGGATTATTTGAACAGCAGCGCAATGGAGGTGTCGCTATGAAAAGGGCAACGGTCCGATACACCGATGTCGGCAAAGTCCAACAACAATTATGGTCGAAGTAAGAAATTCAGGGTTAATACATCTTCTTTTTGCCTAAATATTGTTCATAAATGAATCCAATTGAATGGGAGTGGGAATATATCAAAAAAAATCAACTAGCCGGAAAAATGTTTGAGGATGAATTAGATCTCGCTTATGCTGTAATTTATGGGGTAGAAGTTAGAGCCGAAAAAGGAAAGTATACTACAGAACCTGTTAAATTTAACTCCCATCAGGTTACTTAAGCCTTCGTTACATAGTTGTAAATATTTCCCCCGACTTACTTAATCACTAATCACCAATCACCAAGGACTCCCAATCATCACAAAAGCCGACCAATAATAAGGATGCGACAACTTTAAATCCGCAAACCCTTGCAGCGAAGCCGGCAACTCCACCCCCTCACCCCGACTCAAACCCCGCAGTCTGCCACCCTCCAAACGCACATCTCCCCGCAACATCGCAATTTGCGCTTGTCGCAGCGCTGCCCCCTTAATTCGCGCCGTCTTCAACTGCTGGTAAAACTCACTCATCAATCCCAAAGTACCTTCATCACTCACGTACCATAAACTTCCCAAAGCCGTTTGCACCCCCGCTTGCAGCGCCAAACCCCCGAAACCCAACTCCGCCTGTGCATCTCCCACCGCAGTCCGACAAGCACTTAAAACTAACATATTCACCTGCGGATCATTCAATCTCAAATCCCGCAATTGATCCAGTCGCAGCCGACTATTCCACAACTGAATAAAAGAATTATTCGGTGCTCCAGGTCGAAATTCGCCGTGAGTAGCTAAGTGAATAATGCCAAAAGGCCGGCTTTGATGCTGTCGCTTCAAATTCTCCAAAGTGAAATCCTCATTTAAAAAACTAACTCCCGGCCACTCTCGGGAAATAGCTGCTATTTCAGCAGGAACTGCAGGCAAAGGATTCAACTCGGAAAATTCCGAGGCACCCATTGCTAAAACTTGAGAATTTCTGAGATCGACATAGCGAGTCTCTGTCAAATTAATGCTGGGCATCAGGCTGAGATTGTACTTTTCCACCAAAAATTGCTGTCCGTCGTGCAAAGCAGCAAAGGGCATACCTCTCAAACCTCGATCGACAACAAAGGAAATAGTATCCGTTTCGCAGTTTTTCAAACTGTCCTCTAAAGGCGCAATTATCCACTTATAAAGCTGTTGGGAAGATGGTAGATAACTCGTAGTAGCCCGCACCCCCGGTTTGGTAATCTCATCCCTGAACTGAGTGACAACTTTCAGCAGTTCTGTCCGATTCGCAGCCGGCACACTTTTGTGAACCACTTCACCGCAAGAAGTGATCAGCATTAAATTTAATTTCTCGGGCTGCGAGAATAGATAAATTAAGCTGGGTTTTGTGCCGGTTTGTGCGCCCACGGATGCTAACTTTGTTTTAATTTCCTCTGGGGATACCAACTCGTCACTGATGTTTATCCCTAAATATTCCCCAAATTCTTGGCTGAAAGATTTGTCCAGCAGAGACAAAGCTGCCGATATTTTTCCTGCCTCCAAATTCCTGCCGATGTCACCGCGAAATGCTGACTGAATAACTGAATCTCTGATATTTGAATTGAGAAAATTTCTCATTTCTCTGGGAGAGTGCATTCTTTCGGGGGGCATCCTTTCTCCGGGTTTTCCTATATCTCGCGATATTCTGTTTTGGTTCTGCCGCTGTTCGCGACTAAAGGGTTGGTTGCGATCGGGAAAAACCCGGTTTCTATCTAAGGGAAATCTACCGCTTGGCGATGGTGGCGGAGGATTTGTACCAGGTTGATTTGTACCGGGTTGATTTGTACCGGGTTGATTTGTAACGGGTTGATTTATACCGGGTTGATTTATACCGGGTTGATTTATACCGGGTTGATTTATACCAGGTTGATTTATACCGGGTTGATTTGTACCGGGTTGATTTGTACCGGGTTGATTTGTACCGGGTTGATTTGTGGTGACGATCGCACTATTGCCTTGAGTGTAAGAATTTATGAAAGATCGGCCCTGAGTAATCGTACCCACAGGATTACTGGCGATCGCCCCAGCAGTACCGTTAGTCGTCGCATTTCCCACCGAAAAAGCCGTCGGCGGATTCACATCGCCCCCGCCGTGGCGGATCGTAACTGTACCGGGTTGAGTGTCGCCAAGAGTCGAGATGCTAACAGGAGTGCCGTTTTGGTCAAAAGTACCCGTCACTCGAACTAAACCCGGAGTTGCGATCTCAACATTACCGCCCGTAGCATTGATCGATGCAACACTGATATTATTTTGAGCGTTAAGATTTACTGTAGAAGTGCGATCGGCACTAACAACAGGATTAACATTTATTCGCCCAATTGCGATTTCGTTCCCCGCTAAAATTCCGACACTTTCGGCAGCACTTACATTACCAGTGCTAACAGTTCCCCTGCTGCTAGTGACATCAACGGCAACTCCCTGCAAATCCCCTGAATTCACATCGAGCGGCGCAGTTAAATTGACATTTTCTGTTGTAGCATCCGTATTGCCAATATTAATACTTCCAGAATTGCTAGTTACATTAACTCCAACTCCTCGCAAATCCCCTGAATTGACATCCAGCGGTGCTGTTAAATTGACAATATTTTCGGTTGCTGTAGCGCTTCCAATATCCATACTTCCCGAAGAGCTATTTACATTAACTCTTGTTCCCAGCAAATTCCCCGAATTTACATTTCCCGATCCTATTATATTAATATTCCCAATAGATGTAGTATTACCGATCGCAATATTTCCACGATCGCTCTTGAGTTCCACTGCTCCCCCCAGCAAACTCCCTGAATTTAAGTTGCTGGTCGCTCTCAAAGCAATCGTAGCATCCGGAGCATTGATCGAATCAACACTAATATTATTTAGGGCGTCCAGATTGACTAGGGGAATGATGGGATTAACTGGATTTGTGAATACAGGATTAACAGTTATTTCCCTTGTGCTGATGTCCTGTCCGGCTACAATTCTGGCATCTCCCGAAGTAGCGATCGCACCCGTATTAACACTTCCATTGCTGCTGCTAGCATTGACAGTCGCAGCGGTGAGATTGCCTACCGTTAAGTCTCTAAAAGCTGTCAAATTGATATTCTCGGTTGCTGTAATATTGACAGGTGTAGTATTAGGCACAATGGTATTGGCATCAGTCAAAACCCCCAATGCCCCGGAGTTACTGGTAATATCAACATTAGATCCCTGCAAAGTCCCAAAATTCACATTGCCAAAAGCTCTGAGTTCGAGCGCCCCGGAATTCCCAGTATCGATCGATCCTGTGACGATATTACCCCGATCAGTATTCAGACTAATACTGCCGTTGATATCATCACGAGAAATGTCACTTGTCAAGATAATATTGTCATTAGCTTGAATATTAATTGTCGAACTAGACGTTAATCTGCCCCCAACTAGCACTCCTGCTTCCCTACTTTCTAGATTAATTTGACCGCCGTTAATATCTCTAGTTGCGATACTTCCCGGCGCTGAAAAAATTACCGGCCCACCGACAGAAATATTTTCAACAGAAATCAAATTGCTTGATAAAAGTGGATTTGTAAAGATTGAATTTTCACCTAAACTATTACTAACAGGATTTAGCAGATTTGCCACTCCCGCCCGCAAAATTAAGGCGGGACTGCTGGTTAAAATAGCAATATCTGGATCGTCGGGATTTACATTTTCCCTACCCAATGCAATATCAGGGCCGGTAATTGTAATATCCTCGGCAACAATGCTCCCCTTCGCCTCGACTTTCAGCGAAACACCAGTATAATCTCCAAAGAAAACATCTCCTTCCGCACTGATAATCGGGTCAAATAAACTGACAAAGTTTCCCGGCATTCCCGACAAATTGCGAATCAAAAAATTGCCACCAGAAACAAAGTGAGAATCCCCCGAAATAAGACCGTTGCTAACCAAACTCAAATTGCCGCCGCTTTGGAATTGCGGGGGAAGAGATAAGCCGCCGATCGCATTTTGAGTGAGAATATCAATAGTGCGATCGGCCTGAATGTATAAATTCCCCCCAGCCTCCGCCAAAAAAGGCTTCTGGGCGCTGTCCCTGACCCGCACCGCATCCCCACCCAGCAAACTCAAATCCCCCGTAGTTTGCAGCCTAGCGCCCGCTAACGTGAGATTTTCCGCAGCCCATAAATTCGCACTTCCCGCATTCAACTGCGGAAACCCAGACGCATTAGCAGCAATCGCCACATCCCCAGAATTTACCTGCAAACCAGAACCCACAAGCCTCACAGAACCGTCATCAGCAACCGCAACACCAGCCGCCTGATTTTGCCCCGTACCTGTCAGCAACTGCGGCAAAGAAATAGGATTCAAAGTCTGTTGAGAATTACCCACATTCCCGCCAGTTGCTATTTCCAAACTCAACAAATGCCCCGGTTGACTAATGCGGATAACCTGATATCCCCCAACAGCAGCAACAGTAATTTGCCCGCCCGCAGCCGACAACTGCCCGGTACTAACAACCGTACCGCCAAGCAAAGCCAAATTTTGCCCCGGAGTCACAGCTAAATTGCCAGCATTAACAATACTTCCCGGTACACCCGCACTAAAATAAAAAGCATTTGGCGTACCCACCAAGGTGCTAAAATTATTTGTACCCGCAGCATTAAACCAATTATTACCAAAACCGACACCAGTAGCAGTAGTTGCAGTGAAAGCCGCCGGCACATTCAAACTCGCGTTCGGGCCAAACACAATCCCCGCAGGATTAATTAGAAAAAGATTAGAATTGCCGCCCGTGACAGTAATTAAACCGTTAATTAGCGAAGCGTCCCCGCCAGCAATTCGAGCTAATATATTCTGAATAGCCGAATTAGTCAGAAAATTAGCAATTTGACCTTGATTCAAGCCAAACTGCCCAAAACTGTGAAAAAGATTCGCGCCGTCTCCCGAGAAACTGCCGCCGTTGATATCATAGCGGTTGCCGCTGGGGGTGACAACAGTACCCGTACCGTCAGCAGCAGGCACTATGGGCTGTGCTTGCGCGAAAGTATTAAAAATTAACAAAGAAAAGGGACAAATAAATAGCGCAACCTTTTTAATCTTTAAGTTGGCATTTTTCATAGCAGCAAGTAAAACTATCGCAATTGCCTTAATTATCGCACTTGCAAACAACTTACCTCTAAATAACAAATTAATTCGCTCATGACAACTCCCAAAATCAAAAGCCTCTACACAGACGGTGCTTGTTCCGGCAACCCAGGCCCAGGCGGCTGGGGTGCAGTAGTTTGTTTCGCCGACGGTAACTGTCACGAACTCGGAGGTGGAGACCCCCAAACTACTAACAACCGCATGGAAATGCAGGCGGCAGTCGCTGCGCTGGAATTTTTTGCCAATTCCGGTCAAACCGAACCAGTCACCGTTTACACCGACAGCGAATACGTTAAAAACGGCATCACCAAATGGATTCAAGGCTGGAAAAATAAAGGCTGGAAAACCTCAACGGGCAAAGATGTTGTCAACCAAGACCTCTGGCATCTGCTAGACAAGCTGAATTCCCGGCAAATCAAGTGGGAACACGTCCGCGGCCACTCCGGGGACTTCTACAACGACAGATGCGATGAAATCGCCCGCAGCTTCTCGCACAATCTCACTCCCGAACTGCAACAGCAGAAACCAACTGTAGGCGAGGCCGGGGCGGGATCGGGGGCATCGCCCCTACACTTTGACAACACAATTGTTTCGGAAGAAACGGACGCAACTGGTAACAAAACGATAGAATCCTATGTCATAACTTCTGACCTTCCGATCTCCAACTCTACCATGATGGATTCAACTGCCGATACCCTGGAGAACTTGCCCCGCGAGGTGAGGGTTCAAGACCTCCGCAATCTGATCGAAACGTTGCACATCGCCGACGAGGTTGCTACGAAAGGCTACTTGATTACCAGTTCTGAACTGGCTGATTTGATGGATGTAAATGCCAGCGCTGTCACCAGTCGTGGAGACAACTGGGTTTGGCGAAATTGGGTAGTTTCGCGGGTGCGGCGCGAAGGCAACCAAATTCTCTGGCAATTAGAGAGAATCGACCACGTTAGTACCACTGATTAGTGGTTAGTCATGAGTTATTAGTTGATTAATGACTGATGACTAATGACTGTCTCAAAGCAAGATTGGGCCAAATTCCGTAGGGACACAACATTGTTGTGTCCTTTTAGTCATCAGTCATCAGTCATTAAATTTGAATGGTAGGCATTCACTCTCCTATATTGAAAACCATCTGCGTTGCATCTGCGCTTTCCCTATTAGGGAACATCTCATATTTGTAAAAATACTTCTTCTGCCTCCTGACTCTTGTTTCCAGGCTCCTAGCTCCTAACTCCTAACTCCAATTTCTAGCTTGGCTGCATGAAAAAGTAAGATACTATCCCCTATTAGACATCTCCAACAATTAAACTAGGAGTGCGATCGCTTCCATATTATCAAAGAATTGTCGCTTCACTTTCATGAGTCAACTTGGGGAACATATAAAAAAAATCCCTCATAAACCACCAGGCTATTATATCTAGGCTATGACTAACTCAAGCGGCTAATTACTCATACTGAAAATCTCCATAACCAGCAAAAAAAAATCAACATAGAAAAGCCTGAAACTATCCCCTAAAGCAGTCAAATCAGGCTCAGCGTTTAAAGGAGTCCTTAAGAGTTCAACTTGCTCTTTCTATTTTTAGCTAATTTCTATTTTTAGCTAATTGATGTTGTAGTGCGGTAGCTATGCCAGCCGACTAAACTTAAATTCAAACACAAACACAATCTGCATAGGAGTAAAAAGGCGATGAGTGTTCATATTGGCACTTCAGGTTGGAGTTACGACCACTGGGAAGGTGTGCTTTATCCCCACCACCTACCGCCGCGCTCTAGGCTAGATTGCTATATCCAGCACTATCAAACCGTCGAAGTTAATAGCACCTACTACCGCTGGCCACCCAACACTACCTTCGCTAGCTGGCGAGAGCGTCTCCCCGAAGGATTTCTGATGACCGTAAAAGCGCCGCGTGGTCTAACGCACTCTAAGCGTCTTTACTCGCCCGAAAAGTGGTTGGAACGGATGAGTGAGGGACTTCAATGCTTGGGTTCACGATTGGGTATTCTGCTCGTCCAGCTCCCTCCCCAGTTTGGCTGCGACTCGGCCCGCCTAGCTTACTTTCTAGAACAGGTGCCCCCCTGGATCAAAGTAGCTGTTGAATTCCGACACCCAACCTAGCACACAGAAGAGGTATTTTCGCTGCTGGAACGCTCTGGAGCGGCTTACTGTGTGATGAGCGGGGCCCAGCTTCCGTGTATCCTGCGTGTAACGGGGTCATTCGTCTATGTACGCCTGCACGGCCCAGACCCCAACAATCTCTACGGCGGCTCCTACTCGGATGATAATTTGTATTGGTGGACCGATCGCATCCATGAGTGGGAAAGTCAGGGGCGAAGTGTGTTCGTCTACTTCAACAACGACGGAGAGGGAAATGCAGTGAGGAACGCTTCTAAGCTCAAAAGTTTTGTGGAAAACCGTACTTAATGAGCGGCAAAGATTGACCATTCTTTTAGGCGCATTAATAAAAAACGCTTCGTAGTTCCTAAATTTGAATGAGTTCGCTTGTAAACCCTATTTGTCCGACTCGGCAGCATAAACTCAATATTTCTAGCTTTTGTGCCAGCTTTAGATAACGCTTTGTTTCGTACATTCCCGTCACGAAGTCCAACCGCGATACTACACTAACAATACGCTTATTTGGCGATCGCTAAAACTGTTGTGAGCTAAAAACCTTTTCGGAGTTTTCTATTTTTTCCTGATTTACTTAGGCTAAGAAAGTAAATGGATGCAGGTTTAGGATTAATGGTGTAGAGCGAGTGGTGGTCTATTACTCGGTTGAGTAAAAGAAATTTCGATAGAAAGCACATAGAGTGAGATTAAGGAGATTAGTCATGGCAAGGCGATTAACCGCATCGGGTTATATTTCTGGAGTTGATGATGAGACATTCGGGTCGAATGAGTATGGCAATGCTTCTCTCGTTCGGGAAACTATCCTCTCTGATTCCGTACCTCAAAATGTTCTATCTCTGGAGTGTCGATGGGGAGGAGAGTGCCGCGTTGAACTTACTTTAGTTGCTCAGGCATTGGATAATGGAGATGTCCGAGTCAATGGAACTGCTAAACTTTTTGAAGGAACCAGCGAAAGTACAGGCGATCTGGATGGCCAGAGAGATTTTGTTGTTTTGGTTCCGCGCGGTAAGAATGCTTCCCATTCTGAAAGGGTTAATAATGATGATGAGGGCGGAGATTATGCTGACATCACAGTTACATTTAACAACGCCATTGTTGAAGATTGAGCTGTGGTAGGCTAGACGCTTCTAGCTCATACCGTCGGACAGCTTGGTGAGAGCCCGGCTTATTACTAAGTCGGGCAATTACCAATAGCCAACGGCTATTGGTAATGACGCAACTACGTGATACGTTAATTGAACTCCAAAGCAAGTTAACGAATGAAAGTTAGCTTACCCCCAACTGCCATGATGTGTCTCAAATCTCCAATTAACGGCATCACTCGTCAGGTTAATTCCTTTAGCGGCCATACAACCGCCAAACATTGCCCAAAAACCAGGGAGTGCACCCTGACAGGTGTAGGTTTTTTACGACGGGGTAGTATGAAGTCAATTAAACCAGGCGAAAATAAGGGTGATTAAACGAAACACGTGGCTGCGGGAAAAACCTCTATGGTCAAAAATAAGCATCTCAAGGATTGGTCATGTATCGTGTCCAAACAAATGCCTCACCTGTCCATACCTCAAGCGATTGGCTTAGCGACTTGGAGCTGGGCGTGCAGTCATGACCAAATCTAGTAGCTTAACCCAAGTTTCGCATTTGATTGCCCAGCTCAACGGAGAAAAGCCGAATACAGTCCGTCAGCGATTAAAAGAATGGTATCAAGAAGCCCCAGCTAAAAAAGGACTTCATCGTCGTGAGTTGGATGTGAGTGGTTGTTTTGCTCCATTAATGTTGTGGGTGCTAAGTTTACTGCCGAAAAATGTTGAGGATATTGCCTTGGCATTGGATGCCACTAGCATCGGAGATAAATTTACAGTTCTGTCGATGAACATCTTATTGGGTGGGTCGGAAATTCCTGTAGCTTGGTGTATTGTCGGCGCCACAGAGCCAGGAAGTTGGAAACCTCATTGGCAAAAACTGATTTCTCAGGTTCAAGGTGTGATTCCGGCAAACTTTAGGGTGATAGTTGCGGCTGACCGAGGGTTGTATGCTGATTGGCTATATCAATTGATTGAAAGTGTGGGCTGGCATCCATTTCTGCGTATCAACCATCAAGGAACTTATCGTCTGCCCTCTCAACAGACATGGCAGCCACTGGCACATCTAGTTCGTCAAGGTGGACAATCGTGGTCTGCCGAAGTCGTGTGTTTTAAAACTCATCCTCTGTCTTGTACACTCCTAGCTCGTTGGGATCTAGACTACAAAGACCCGTGGTTGATTCTGACAGACTTCAAACCGGAAGAAGCAAACATTCTTTGGTATGGACTACGTTCTTGTACCGAATGTGTGTACCGCGATCTCAAATCAGATGGCTGGCAATGGCATCATACCCGTTTACTCTTACCACAACGAGCCGAACGAATGTGGTTAGTGCTGGCTGTTGCCACTTTGTGGATGGTGAGCCGGGGTGGCACTTACGAAAATCAATCACTTGCCTCAAATTTTCAACAACTTCCCCCTGGACATATTGCTTTAAATCAGCCGATGAGCCTCAAAAAACAGCGTCATTTGTCTTGTTTTCTTCTCGGCTTTGTGACTCTGATGGCTAATCTACTCAACAATATTCCGATACATCTTGAGCGTTGGAGATCCTTCTCTCAAACTCCTGTGGATGCCTTTTATGCTTATAACTCCTCCTCGTTGTAAAAAACCTACACCTGTCAGAGTGCACCCCCTCCCGCTGAACAAATAGCTGCAATGCCTAGAGCTACTCCGGCAGCAATCGCACAATCTTTAGCATCGTTCCAACCTTGCTCTGCAACATCATTAGGTAGGGAATTGTTACAAAAACTTTATGCTTAGTCCACCTCGGAAAGCGGGATGAATTGATGTATCCTCAACTCAGGTACACCATCAAAACTGCCTATTTGAAATTCTCTGGTAGCTATACTTTACTTGGTAGAAGAGCTTTTCTTTTTAAGACTTCCCATAAAAGACCTTTGTATCGGGAAGAACTGCCATAAAAAACCATAGTTTTTAGCGCCATATCCCGATCTAAAGCTTGGGGTACTGCATCCCCATCGATCGGGTGTTGGCAACCAGAGCGCTAGCATGGGAGCTCACGGTGATGACAAAAGAACTGCTACTTTTTACGGAGCGATCGCTCAGAAACTCGCGTTGGCTGTTCTAGGCCGCAGAACTTCGAGATTCAGCTCTAGTTTTTCTCCCAGCCACAAAGAATGTTTCGTATGGTCTGCCAGATCATCCCCTGTTTCGGGATGGACGAGAATATCTAATCCCTCGCGATGCAGCATTAACCAAGGAAGGACTTTTCCAAATTGAGAGGGTAAAAATGCAATTTGATACATCGCTTGGGAGTGGGGACCAATGGGTTTGTCATGCCAACGCCCTAGCTGCACCTCAAAGTGAGTCAATCCTTCGCGTACACGCGCTGCAACATCGCGATTATCAGGGTTGAAGTAAATATGTGCGTGAAAACCAACAATTTCGATAGTGTCTTCTTTCATCATTTTTAGTGGGGTATTGAGCGGACATCTGCACAAAACGGCTGTTAATTTCAAGCTAACTTGGTGAACGCCACTTAAGAGGTGTGGCTTGCGGGCAGACAAGAGGCAGCGATGGCTCCGCCCCGGCTGACGCCTAGCCACTCTTCGGGATTTGGGGCATGGCGCGCGTGTTGGGATTTGGGTTGGGTTATCCCATAATTGGGGTGTTGGTGGCGATCTGCAACAAGTTTGGTAATATAGCCTTTCTCAGGTAGATGAGGTACAATAACAGCAGTGAGTAAACCAATTCCAGAAGTCTGGCTCCTCAACTTGCTCAAAGGCTCTCGTTATTGCTTCGGACAATGCTTTATACAGCGGATTGCAGGTAAATAGAGTACACTCAAGGGAGTGCATCAAAGGGGATAATGAAAGCATACTCCATCGACTTCAGAGAAAAAATAGTCAAAGCCTACGAACAAGGTAACACCTCGATCAGAAAAATAGCGTCAAGATTCGACGTGAGCAAAAGCTTGGTACAGAAACTGCTTGAGATGAAGAGAAGCCAAGGTCATGTGGAACCAAAAAAACAGGGTGGAGGGATGAAGAGTGAGTTGTACGGTTATGGACCCCAAATAGCTGAGATGGTTGAAAAATACCCCGACGCCACTTTATCTGAATACTGTGAGTATTGGGTAGAAACTCATAATCAAGGGGTAAGCACCAGTACGATGTGTCGCGCATTGCAAAAACAAAAGCTGACACTAAAAAAAAGACACTACGCAGCAGTCAGGCAGCAAAGGAAAGAGTCCAAAAGCTCAGATGCGAGTATGGGGAGCAAGTCAAGGATATAGAGCCAGAAAACTTGGTGTTCTTGGATGAAATGGGTGTTTTATTGGGTTTAACACGAACCCATGCCAGAAGTCCTTATGGTCAAAGAGTATATGACCTAAAACCGTTTTATCGAGGAGCAAAGGTGACAGTCATTGGAGCAGTAAGCTTAAAACAAGTTGTGGCTGTTATGACCTTAAACGCTTCAATGGATGGAAACGCATTTGAAGTTTTTATTGCAAAGTGTTTGCTTCCTAAACTATGGCCTGGTGCTGTAGTTGTTATGGATAATGTCCCAGCCCATAAAATTGCTGCAATCGAACCTTTGATTCAATCGGTAGGCGCAAGTATTCTTTACCAATCACCCTATTCACCAGATTTTAATCCCATTGAACATTGGTGGTCACAACTCAAAGCATTTTTACGCCAGTTTTCTCCAACTACAACAAAAATGGTTGATAATCTTATCGCTACCGCACGCTTATTTAGTCGAGCCTAAACATTTGCGAAACTGGTTTACTAACTGCTGCTACTGTACCTCATAAACCTGCAATCCGCTGTAAGTTGTCGCACCCAAAGTACGGAGAATGCTTTTAACCTTAGACCAGAAATTTTCAATTGGGGAGAAGTCTGGAGAGTAGGGAGGTAGAAATATTAACCTTGCCCCGGCTTTTTTAATGGCTTTTTCTATTTCTTCCCCTTTGTGGATGCCATAGTTATCCATTAATACACAAGCACCTTTCCAGAGTTGGGGAACGAGTTTTCTGATAATAAAAGCCTCGAAGGTAATGCCATCTATTGAGCCTACTAAATTCACCGATGCCAGAACTTTTTTGACAGATATTGCTCCCAATATCGATACATTTTTGCCACGTCTATTTGGTTTTTCTCCCCTCGCTCTTGAACCTTTTAATGAGCGGGCATACAACCTAACCATAGCCAGATTCACCCCCGACTCATCAATAAAAATTAAGTTTTTTACGTTCAGGTTGTTCACTTGTTTCCAGAACTCATATCGGAGGTTTTGAACTCTTTCACTGCACTTGGGCTGACGGAAAGAGCGTTTTTTTTTGAAAGTCATGTTCAACCGTTAGGTCATTCTTCCCATTGTGGCTCGGCTGACAGTAACACCAATTTTTTCGTGGAGTAATTCGCAGAGTTCTTCGAGAGTAGCATCGTTATTTGTATCAATCAATTGGGCTAAAATTACCAGGTGTTTGGAACTCAGTTTCAGTGGGCCAGAACATTGATGAGTTTGAGGAGAAATATCTTGGGTTTGACGGGGACAGTTTGAGTAATTTTTGCACAAAGCTCAGAGCAACGCAAAACCGCTTGGCTAGTTGTCTTTGGGAAATGGGTTCAGTTTCGTAAACATTAATTATTTTTTGCCGAAAGTCAACAGAGTAAAATTTCATTTTTGATTGATGTCTGATATTTTTTGTCATCTTTCGAGCGACTACATTAGCCCAATCAACTACACTAGGCCGATCGACTGCGGGTCAACCCTGATTCCTGTCCAGGCGGGGCGCATACTCACCGATTGAATTATAACGAACTGATTTTTGTTATTTTATATTTTTCAGTCAATTCGGCTTGGTCACTTTGTACCTCATCTACCTGAGAGAGGCTATAGATTAGTCATGGTGACAAGAGAATCCGCCAAGGTTGACACTCGCTTCCTTCCCGAACTTATGTTAACGGTGAATAAAAACTCGCACAAAATCTCTGCTTTCTTACCCATTCTAGCACTGGCTTTTGTTCTAACCCCTGCACTAGCTGGGATAATTGAGCCAACATCTCTTTTCTGTTGGTTGTTTCGCCCAGAAAAGCTATAACTCAAACAAACCTGCATCACGGAGTCGGACAATTGGATAGGAGGATGAACAAGTTCTTTGCGTTGGGAATATCGCGTACAAACAAATATAGCTTGGGGATTCTTGGACGCGGAGAAAAACCCTGCGAAGATACCACCATTGATGGTGTCTTCGCTGTAATATAGGGGCGGCATCCCGCAACCTAAAAACTGATTTCTAAGACCCAACGGGAGAATCTAGCGAGCAAAAGTCATCCGACTATTTCCTGCCTAAAAGTACAAAATAAATCAGTAGACTGGCGAAGCATATTCAGATAACAGCAGAATTAAATAAATATTTACAGATATTAAGGAGGAAGAGCACTTAATGGGAAAGTTAAACAGTTCAAAGTTGGTCGCACTACTAATTGGCACAGCAGTCATTTTTTTGATTTTTGTAACCTCAGTTAGCGCTCAAGCGAAACTCACAGAGCGCTCGAAATTAGCAATTAATGGAATAGGGCCAATTCGGGTAGGTATGACAGTTGATGAAGCGTCAAAAGCAGGTGGGATTAGATTAATTAGAAGTGGGAGTGGTGGTATTGACGAATATCTGTGTTCCTACGTCCAACCAAAAGGAGAGCCTAAAGGAATTAGCTTTATGATAACAAACGGTCGCATTGCCAGAGTGGATATTAGCAGCAAGCTCATTACCACCATCAGTGGAGCTAGAATCGGGGATAATGAAAACAGAATTTTATCTTTATATCCCGACCAAATTAAAGCAACTCCTCATCCTTATGTAAGCCACCCACCTGACAATGGAAAATATCTAACTTTCGTACCTAAAGATGCGGCTGACAAAAACTACCGCATAATTTTTGAGACTAGCAAAAATCGTGTAGAGAGGTTCCGTTCGGGTAAACTTCCTGAAGTTGAGTATATAGAAGGCTGTTCATAATAGGCTCAAAAAACTCTTAATCCTGTGACATCTACCTCAACAGCAGACACCATTTTGGGTTCCATCCCGTACAAATCATTCAGAACAAGCTTGGCATTGGGAAACACGAAATACTCCGTCAGCGTGCCGATGCGGTAATTGAAGGCTTTGTAGCCGATCGTCCAATCCTTAAAATCTTGCTTTCGATCGCCTGCAATAGCCAACAGATGCAAAAATAATTAGAGACTACTTAACATCAGTCGCAGTTAAAAGAAAGAATCCAACTGTAAGCCCGTGCTCCAAACCCTCATAAAATGAGTGATTTCCCATCGAAAATCTCAAATCGAAAATAGCATGAGTCCCAACTTGCGAACAGTCATTGCTACCAGGTATGTCACTCCCTTGCGCGAAGGCGGATCGCTGCCGGCGATCGTCGAAGCAGATGATGATGGTATGTACGTGCTCAAATTTCGCGGTGCCGGTCAAGGAGCCAAATCTCTGATCGCGGAGCTAGTGGCGGGAGAGATTGCTCGCGCCTCCGGGCTCCCAATCCCCGAACTTGTCTTTGTTCAACTCGATCCCGAACTGGCTCGCACTGAGCCTGACCCGGAAATTCAAGATTTGATCCGAGCAAGTGCTGGCCTC
The DNA here is from genome assembly GCF_036701385.1 of Microcoleus sp. Pol12B4. Lineage (NCBI taxonomy): Bacteria > Bacillati > Cyanobacteriota > Cyanophyceae > Oscillatoriales > Microcoleaceae > Microcoleus > Microcoleus sp. Pol12B4. The sequence goes on from NZ_JAUBQR010000099.1 coordinate 19,068, forward strand.
AACCTCGCCCTCGACTATCTCCCGGGCTCCATCACTTTTGACCCGATAGCGGGGAAGTCCGAGGCGGATCTGGCCTCAGAAATCGTCTGGTTCGATGCTTTCGTGACCAACATCGATCGCACGCCGCGCAATGCAAATATGCTGGTATGGCACCGCCGGCTTTGGCTGATCGATCACGGTGCGGCCCTCTACTTCCACCATACCTGGAAAGAGTATCTCTCGCGCAGCCGCGATAGTTTCCCCCCAATCAAAGACCACGTTCTGCTGCGTTTTGCCAGTACGCTGGAAGCGGCAAATTCAAAGATGACTAAAACGCTAACCCCGGACATCATTCGCAACATTGTTAAACTAATTCCTGATACTTGGCTGGTGGGAGATTCTCCTTTCAGCGATAGCAACGAACATCGGAATGCTTATATCGAGTACCTGCTAAATCGGCTAGAATCACCACATATTTTTTTGGAGGAAGCGATTAGTGCCCGATCGATTTCTTTATGATTATGCCATTATCCGCGTCGTTCCCAAAGTTGAGCGCGAGGAGTTTATCAACGTGGGGGCGATCGTTTCCTGCGGTACAAAAAAATTCCTCGAAGCCCGTATCGAAATTGATGAACAGCGCTTGATGGCGATCGACTCAACGTTGGATCTGGAAATGATTCGCAATCACCTAGCAGTCATTCCCATCATTTGTGCAGGCGGCAAGGACTCTGGCGCGATCGGTCAACTTCCCCACAGAGAGCGCTTTCACTGGCTCGTAGCACCCCGTAGTACGATCGTTCAGACATCGCGGGTACACACTGGTTTTTGCCAGAATCTACCGGGTGCGATCGAACACTTGCTCGATACAATGGTGCGATCGTCTTGTCGAAAACCATCTGTAAACGCTCGGTTGCTAGCGGCTGGAATTGACACTCAGGAGATGCGATCGCACTCTAGTTAGCGTCAGCTTGTCGGTTAGAGGCTGCTTTGAGCTTAGTAGGCGCTCTATCCATTTCGGAAAACACTCAGAATATCCGAATTATTCATATCTCTCTTCTCGACATCTGCGTGAATCTGGGTCAATCTCTTGTCATCTGCGGTTTATACATTCTCTTTCTTTTACCGCCGATGAGTGCAGATTAATACAGATGAATTAGATCAATTCCGGTTACACCGTCGGTGAGCGTTGACTGTTGGCTGGATTTGACAATTCCCATGCTACAGGATTTGATATAACTTTTCTAAAGTCTTAACCACAGTTTCGCAAGGTAGCAAGATGATGCACAGTGAACCGACAAATATGACTTTCCCTCTCTGGGGTTTAGCAATTTTCATTTTGTGGACGATCGCAGTTGTTGTTATGCTGCTAACAGTCAGGATTCGGCATCTATCTGCGGGCGGATCTGTAAAAGATTTCGGCACACAGAACGATGACAGCTTGCTTTGGCGACTATTTAGAGTACAATCCAACTTGATAGAAAACTTGCCTTTGTATTTAGGAGTTGTTTTTCTTCTAACCGTTAGGGGTGTTTCAGGAACAGCAGTAGATTTGCTGATTGTTGTGTACATCCTATTTCGGCTTGTACATTCAGTGATTCACATCGCTGGCCTCGATCCGAAGTTTCGACTATTGAGCTTAGCGATTCAGTTAAGCTGCTTGGTCGCCTTAACTTTTATGGCAGTTTTATAGTTAAGGATTTAGGCAATTAGCACATATATTGTAGGGTGCCTGAGCAGCAAACTCTAATTGTTTTGTACACAGCCTCAGTCTGACGCACCTTGCAAGTTGATCGCCCCTGTAACATTACTAACTGTGGTTTGGCTAAGTTATTGAAGTTTATGAACCGAATATATCGTGCGATAGCTGTTATTTTCATTGTATTAGGCTGCATTATTTCAGTTTTAGTTCAGCCACAGCAATCAGCCTTAACCATGCCACCTCTAGTGCCAAAATCTTCACCTCGCGGAGGAGATTTGGCTCAGACAATTAATTTTGGACGGCACTTTCAAGAGCTATGAGTGGAAGGTTCGATCGCGATTTACGATTTGAATAGCAATCGGCTTTATCAACACAACCCGCAGCGTAACGCCACAGCTTTTTTACCCGCATCTACATTTAAGATTCTCAACTCTCTGATTTCCTTAGAAACAGGGGTAATTTCAGATGAGCTTGCCGTTCTAACTTGGGATGGAATTCAAAGGCAAATTTCCGGATGGAATCGAGACTTGAATATGAGAGAAGCCATAAAACTTTCCGCCGTTTGGTTTTACCAAGTTCTCGCCCGCCGAGTGGGACACGAACAAATGCAAAAATGGGTAGCTAAAGTCGGTTATGGCAACCAAAAAATCGGTAACAAAGACGATATTGACAAATTTTGGTTAGAGGGAGAACTGCGAATCACACCCAACGAGCAAATTCAATTTCTCCGCCGTCTTTACAAAAATGACTTACCCTTTTCTGAGCGATCGCTGTCTCTGGTTAAAGACATCATAGTTGTCGAAAAAACTCCCGATTATATCATTAGAGCAAAGACAGGCTGGGTAAGCTTTGGAGAACAAACCGGGCAGGAAATTGGCTGGTATGTAGGTTATTTAGAGAATAATAAAAATGTTTACTTTTTTGCTACAAACATTAACATCCGCAACAATAATGACGCATCCGCAAGAATCGAGTTAACGCGCCGTTGCTTTAAGGATCTTGCGCTGCTGTAAGTGCATTATTTGTTCTGTAATATTCGCAAAAACGCCAGGGGATAGGCTAAGGGTGACAGCCAAAACACTCATTTGTGCGATGCCTGAGTTCGATCGTAGGAAGCTGAGTCTTTTAAATCTTTTAGGAGTTACTCAATTGGCACATATATATAGTTGGTATAGTGCTATATATCATTTCTCGCAGCAAGGCGACAATCATCTAATAGAGCATTAAGTTCTTCAACCACTAGCCAGGGGTTTCGACCTTTCAAACAAGCTACGATCGCTGCTTCATAGGGATTTCTGCCGGTTTTTTTTACTGCTGCGATCGCCTGTTTGTTAGACAATCCCCGCCCGCTGACCAACCAAGCAGCCCAAA
>NZ_JAUBQR010000100.1:0-9951 GCF_036701385.1 Microcoleus sp. Pol12B4
GAGAGAATACGCTTTCATTAGGTTTGACTACAACAATGATATTTTGTTGTACCTCATTACAGCGGAATCCGCTGTAACTGTAAAAGTCGATGGTCGAGTTTTCGGATAATTGGGGACAGTTTCAGCTAATGCCAGCAGCCGCTCTAGATGTGCTATGCCATAAGTATCAGCAAATTCTTTAGCTGTCTGGATGTACTCAATTAGTTGTGTCATATTTATCTCCTGGGTTTTTCAAAGTTTGCGGTGGAATGCTTACCACTAAATAACAGCTTATAAGCTAATTTCAAAAATGTCGCAGAAAATTATTTCCGGTATATGAAAAAGAATCGGAAAAATTTTTCCGATGTTTGGCTCAACCGGAAAAATATTCCTATTATGCGCTAGTGATGGTAAACTCAACAAGAGGGAGACCAAGTTCTGAGAGGGGTTGGCATGACTGAGACTGTTAACTTATGGCAAAGCTTTTTAATATTAAAGATAGTTACTGATTATGGTTTGAGCCGGACACACAAAGCTATTCTTCTGGCTAGGTTTCCCGATGAAAATACGGTAAAGAGTAACAAAGAGGTTGCAGAGGAAGCGTTCGCAGAAGAAAATTCTAACATTCCGAGCAACCCTGAGACTGTTCAGCGGCAAATGTGCACGATATATAAGCTTTTCTGCCCAAAAGAAAACGGGGAAGGTTTTTTGGGTTGTAACGACAGAAGTAGTCCGGTGAAAGATGCTGCATTTCGAGATTGGCTGAAACCGCAGTATGAAAAATGGCGCTCAAGTCAAGGGAGTGCATTCAGTACAGACGATCGTACCCCTGTTATTTCTGATAACCCTTTTATTCCTCAGACTGGTAAAGTTGACGACCCGCAACTTTTTTTCGGCAGAGAACGGGAAATTAGGCGAGTATTCGAGGTTCTTAACAGCAATGACAGCGTAGCTTTAATAGGAGAGGAAGGCATCGGGAAATCTTCTCTGCTATCGGCTATTTGTCAACAGGCTGAAAATCTCCTATTCTCGCCACGGCGACCAATTTACTTAGACCTAAATGGAATCCGAGATGAAGATGACTTCTACACAGCTTTGTGCGAAGAAGTTGGCATCCCTAAAAGCGAGGGATATATGCTCACTCGTGCGTTGAAAAAGCATAGAGTGCTGCTGGCTATAGATAATGTCGGAAAGATGACTTGGGAAGGTTTTACCCGTCAAGTGAGAGATCACTTGCGGGGTTTAGCTGAGGGGCAAAATGCAGCTTTACAACTGATTTTAGCTGCTACCCAACCCCTCGATAAACTCTTTAATGACAGTCAGGATGAAGGGAACACATCTCCGCTGGCGGGTATTTGCCAAGAAGAGAATATCAAGCCTTGGGATGAAGCAATTGCCTGTGCCTTTATTCAAGCTCGTCTTGCTAGGACTTCGGTGCGTTTTACTCAAGAGGAAATAAGCCAGTTAATACAAGAAAGTGGCGGTCATCCCCGACGGCTGATGCAGTTGTGCTATCAAAATTATTTGCGATATGTGGAGGATGTAAAATGAGCGATCGCAACACCGACGTTCCCCGTTTAAACTTAGCTCCTAAATTAAAGCGACCTCTTTCATTATCAAAACCGCTCGATTACTTGCGATTGTTATACTGGGTGTTTTTCTTTCCCCAAGCCTTGCGGTGGTACGTCTACAATAGAGTATCTATTTCAGAACGCTACAAAAATTATAAAAAAGATTCAGGATTATTTCTTAATCCCATAATAACTGGGTTACTTATACAAGTAATGGTAGTCATATTCCTTACACTATTGACTTGGAGTGTAATTCTTACATTGATTAATTGTTCAGTAGATGCGGAATATATATCAGTCAGCTTTTTCGTTACTATTTTTTTGTGTCTCATAACCTTGGCATCTGTACTAATTGAAAAAGATATATTTTTGTCAGAGTTTAAGTCACGAACAGCCAAATATCTAACAATAATCATTTTTTTAAGCTTGAATTGTAATCTGGCAATTTTTACTGTCAGTGCTATAAAAGAAGCCTCTACTAACCTTGGAGTTATCGGGATTTTAGGTATATTAGCAGGTATGTGGTTGGGTGTAGGAGGTATTGCGACACTAGCCATTTTAGAGGTGAATGACTTAGCTATTATATTAGTTATTGGTGGAGTGTTATTAATGTCATTAATGCTTTGCTTGTATCTGCCAATTGAGTTCAAAGTTACAGATGTTTTTGTCTTTCTAAAAAGCCTGTTAATTCGCGCATTTTTTTTTCTCAGTTGTGTAATTGGTTCATTTATCGGATTGCTGCGCCCAGATAACTGGTTTTTTACATTACCAATAAGCAAAACATTATTTAAAATAGAACTTACGCACAGAGTTAAAGAAAACAGCAGCCCAAGGGTTTTGAGTAATCAGTTTTATTCCCGATATTCTGGATATTCAGATTTTCTAATTTCTTCATCTCCCCATCTTCCCCTGTCTCAAGAATTGCCATCTGATTATGTCTTTAAAATGCGTAAGTCCTATAGAAATCATCTAGACTTGCTGTTTCCTCGTGTAACTGTCCTGCCTAATCCCTATCTCACAGAGCAATTAAAAGAATGGCTGCGACAAGATTGGGAGACAGGAATACATAATGCTTATGAAATTTATACTTATACTCTCCAGTTCATTCCTGTAATTCAAGCTTTAAACCAAGTTCTTGCTGAAGAACCAGAGCAAGTTGTCGATCGTATAGCACATTTAACAGATCATCCTTACAAATGGGAATTGGTGCGTTTTATTTCAGGTTCTATCTATACAAATTTTATTCAATTTGAGCCTCCTGCTCGCGCTGTTGCCCGTGGTTTCTTGAGTTTGCATAAGCAGTGGCTATACGATGCAATAGAAGCATTTGAGGCGGTGCGGTCTCTACCTTATGGAGAAGAAATGTGGAGAATAAGTGTAATTATGTCTATTTATCAGAAGACTATAAAATTGAATGATATTACTGCGTTATCGCTATATAGTGCCCCTAAAACACCTTGGCTGCGTTGGGATACTTGGAAAGCGATAGATAGTTTGTATGAGATTATAAAAGATATTAAAGTTATTCAGAATAGTTCGTCTCGTTCTGCCAGAGCCTTTGCTCTTAGCCATGCTTTAGGAGAACTCAAAAACTTGCGGGATCGAGCTCATGATGTACCTCAACCAGAGCGAGAAATAGTTAGAAAAATTGCCTGGAATTGGTCGGCAGCGATATTAGATGTAGCTAGTGAGGTTGGGAACGTTTCTATTACTGAGCGAGTGCGTAATCCCTACGTGGTTGGCGACCCTGTTGAGGGGAACCTGTTTGTTGGACGAGAGGATATACTCAAACAGCTCAAAGAAGTGTGGATATTGAGTCACCAACTTCAGTCTGTGGTTATCTACGGTCATCGACGCATGGGCAAAACTTCTATTCTGCTTAACGCGGTTGAGTCGCTAGGGTCACAGGTAAAAGTAGCTTATGTCAATCTATTGCGATTGGGAAATACTCCTCAAGGAGTTGGAGAGGTGTTGATAGCAATTAGCGATGAAATTTCTGAGGTTGTCAACATTCCACCTCCTGCCGATGAGGATTTGCTGAATCTTCCCTACCGTACTTTTGAGCGCTATTTGAAACAAGTAGAGGCAAATCTGAGTGAAAGGGGTTTGATTATTGCTTTAGATGAGTTTGAAAAGATTGAAAAACTGATTGAGAATGGAAAAATTGACAGTGACTTTATGGAGGTTCTGCGCGGGATGGTACAATGGAGTCCTAAAGTAGCTTTTGCTTTGGCTGGTTTGCATACTTTAGACGAGATGACTGGGGATTACTCTCACCCTTTCTTTGCTAGCTTTATTAATATCAAGGTTAGCTTTATGGAAAGTGCAGCTACCCGCCAGATTCTTGCTAATCCCCATGAAGATTTTCCTCTTGACTACGCGCCAGAAGCGTTATCTACAATCTATGTTTGGACTGCTGGACAGCCTTATTTAGTTCAGCTAGTGGGATTTCAGCTAGTTCGCCGCTACAATGACCAAGTTTTTGAAATGGGAAATTCTCGCGATCCTGTTTTTACAGTAGAAGATGTGAGGGCAGTCATTAATGACCCTGATTTCTTTAAACGGGGACGCTACTACTTCGATGGCGTTTGGGGTCAGGCGGCGCGGGGTGCTCCCGGACAACAAGAGGTATTAAGAGCGATCGCACCTCACCGAGAAGGACTCGATATTACCACGCTAGCTGAAATTACTGGCATGAACGAGACAAATTTACAACAAGCACTTAACTCTTTGATACGTCACGATGTAGTTTGGGAAATTGATGGCAAGTGGCGCATTATTGTCGAACTATTTCGCCATTGGGTGCTGTCGATAAATATATAGTGTGCTTGCGTAAGTCCTGATTAGGTTCGCCACTGATTAAGCCAGCGGACTTGCCCTTTCCAGTCCGCAGCTTGTGTTTCTGAAAGCAGGCGATCGAGGGAAGCAATTAGACTAGATAATGTCCAACTGTTTTGAGCAGCCAAAATGATGCCACCATGTTCGGGATAACGCTGAGCTAAAACCTGAAAGTCCCGGATATTAAACGTAAAAATACACCGCCCTCGCGCTGTTGCCTCTAGCAATTGAGCCTCATCGCTAGCATCTAAAGCCATCCACTCAGTCGGTGTCCGAGTGACATCATGACTGCGAGATAAAAGGGCGGCTTGCAAAGCTTTAATAGAGGTATCGGCATCTAGATGCAATAGCGGTTTAGACATTAGCAGCTTCGATAATTTGCTCAGCGGCAATAGATGCGTCTATTTCTTGATAGTGAGCCGCATAAAAAGCGAGAACATCGTTCACTTGATCTTCACTTAACTCATACTCAGTGGCAATTTGGTTTGGAGAAAAACCCCATTTTTGCGCTGCGATGACTACTGTTTGCACCCGCAACCGAGTGCCGCGCAAAACGGGAACGAGTTCGCCGCTAGCGCCGCGCACATAGGTGATTTCAGGAAAAGCCGGATCGTCATTCCGCTGCTTGAGAGTAGCGACTTTTTCGGCTACAGCCCAGAGAATAAACTGATCGAACGAAATGCCTTGGAGTGTTGCCAATTTTTCAGCTTCTTGCTGTAACTGAACGGGTAAGTTTAAGGCGTAGGATGTCATCGATCTAACTTCCGTTTGCTAATATAATTTCATCGGTTCATTCTTTAACAACTTCCATCAACTCCTCAATCAAAACATCGAGGGTGCGAGCTATCTTTTGAATGGATGTGATATCAACCGTTGCTAGTCCTTCCGAACGAGCATAGTGCCTGACTGTGCTGTACGGAACCTCGGATCGATCGGCAACATCCTTTAGCGTCCATCCTTTTTCGTCAGCCAACTCTCGGATTCGGAACCTAACTAACCCCATTATACTTGACAAACGATAAGTATCTATCGTTTAATATTTGTAATCACAAAGACGATCGCCCTCAGACCTGATAAATCAAGGGCAATCGCCTCTCTAACCATCCACTTTCGTGGAAAGGATTTTCCTATGATACCAAAAGAACTCACTTATCGCGATCGACTTAAACCTTGGTGTATAATTCGCCAACTCCCAAACTGTCAGCGGTTAACAGTCGCCCGTTTTAGTCGTCGCCCCGATGCCGAATCTTACTTGAATGCACTGCGTCGCTTAATGCCCACAGTCCCACATACAATTGTTTTCGTAAATGCGCTGTGCGTAAATGAACTCAGCGTGCCCATACAAACACAATTGTTGATCGACAGTTAAAGAATGCTTAGTTTGATCGAGTTTTCCAGAATCCGATCAAAAACTCGATCGACTTTCTAGAAAAACCACTCAATACAAAACAACTGCCAACAGCAAAAACTGTCAACAGTTGTTTTACATATTCAATGCGGATGGCGAGACTCGAACTCGCAAGGACATATTGCCACACGCACCTCAAGCGTGCGCGTATACCAATTCCGCCACATCCGCTCTTTCTGGCAGTCTCCGGGATTTTTGCGTTACGAGTTAAAGATTCACAGGTTGAGGTTCCTGACATTTAACTTGTGACTTGCCCTTTGAGACCGCCGATTTACAATCATAGCACCACTACCAGCAAAATGTAAAATAAATTTTTGTGAACAATTTCTGCAAAACGATTATCCAGAACATACCGAAAGGCATTATTGTACAGAATATTGAGTGAATTAAGCAGCGAAGATGGGGTTCTCGAAAATTTTAATCGCTAATCGGGGAGAAATAGCTCTCCGCATATTGCGGACCTGCGAGGAAATGGGGATTGCCACGGTCGCCGTACACTCCACCGTAGATAAACACGCCTTGCACGTCCAATTGGCAGACGAAGCCGTTTGCATCGGCCCCCCCACCAGCAGCAAAAGCTATTTAAACATCCCCAACATCATCGCGGCTGCCCTGACGCGCAACGCAGCAGCCATTCACCCCGGTTACGGCTTCCTCGCCGAAAACGCCCGATTTGCCGAAATCTGCGCCGACCATCAAATTACCTTCATCGGCCCTTCTCCTGCCGCGATGCGGGCGATGGGCGACAAATCCACCGCCAAAGAAACGATGCAGCGAGTGAAAGTCCCCACAGTTCCCGGTAGCGAGGGATTGCTGGCGGACGATCGCGAAGCTTTGTCGATCGCCCGCGACATCGGCTATCCTGTGATGATCAAAGCCACCGCCGGCGGTGGAGGCCGCGGCATGAGGCTAGTTAGAGAACCCTCGGAACTCCCCAAACTATTCTCAGCAGCCCAAGGCGAAGCCGACGCAGCCTTCGGCAACCCCGGACTTTACCTCGAAAAATTCATCGAAAAACCCCGGCACATCGAAATCCAAATCCTCGCCGACAACTACGGTAACGTCATCCACCTCGGCGAGAGAGATTGTTCGATTCAGCGTCGACACCAAAAACTCCTCGAAGAAGCCCCCAGCCCAGCCCTCAGCCAGAAACTGCGAGATCAAATGGGTCACGCCGCCATTGCCGCCGCCAAATCCATCAACTACACGGGTGCCGGCACTGTCGAATTTTTGCTTGACAAATCGGGCAAGTTCTACTTTATGGAAATGAACACTCGCATCCAAGTAGAACATCCCGTCACCGAGATGATTACAGGCCTGGACTTGATAGCCGAACAAATCCGCATCGCCCAAGGCGAAAAACTGCAAATCAAGCAAAACCAAGTAATTCTCAACGGCCACGCCATCGAGTGTCGCATCAATGCCGAAGACCCCGATCGCAATTTCCGACCGCACCCCGGCATAATCAGCGGTTATTTGCCTCCCGGTGGCCCCGGCGTGCGGATGGACTCTCACGTCTACACCGATTACGAAATACCCGCTTACTACGATTCTTTAATCGGTAAAGTAATTGTATGGGGGCGCGATCGACCGACAGCCATCCGCAGGATGAAACGGGCATTGCGGGAGTGTGCCATCACCGGCGTCCCCACCACCCTGGGCTTTCACCAAAAAATCCTCGATTCCCCCGAGTTTCTCAGCGGCGAAGTTTACACGAATTTCGTCGAACAGTTCTTGAACCAAAACAGTCATTAGTCAGTTGGCAGTTGGCAGTTGGCAGTGAACCGCCAACAGTCAATCATCAACCGCCAACTTCTACATCATCATCGTCAGTAGCCCTTGCTGACCGAGAATCATTTCTCGCAGCAAGCTACAGATACCCACCCAAATAATCGGCGTAATGTCCACCCCGCCGATCGGCGGTACAATCTTTCTAGTTACGGCTAAAAAAGGTTCCGTCGGCCAAGCAATCAGACTCAACGGCAATTTGCTCAGATTCACCTCGGGATACCAAGTCAGGACGATCCGAAAGATAAACAGCAAGGTCATCACGACTAGGACAGAGCCCAGAATCCAACTTGCAACGGTAATACCAGTCATGGGTCTTATCTCGAAATTTTAAGTTTTGTTAAGTCTGCTATTCATAATTTTAACCGTTTCACAGGTGCGATCGAAAGTATAAAATTAATAAAAATCAAATTGTTGTAACAAAGGCTTTGAATCTATGACTCCTTCTCTCGCGAACTTTTTGTACAGCCTGCTGATCGGCGTGACAGTGGTAGTGATTCCAGCAACGATCGCCCTGATCTTCATCAGCCAAAAAGACAAAATCAAGCGCACCTAAAAAGTCAGCGGGTTTCTAAGTCCGGCGCTGCAAGTCAATTGTGGGCTACAAGTCGGGCATCTCCCCGATCCGAGAAACCTCGGCTGCCAGCAACTGTCAAGGCAAAACCTTCAGTTGACTGCCAAGCTGAGGTTTTTTCCCGTTAGACTCATTATTATACTCACTTCCCAAGCTGAAACCCTGACCGGACGCTGCCCCAGAAAGCACAGTCGGGCTGACAAACTTAATGATAGATGTAAAATCTAACTCGCTAACATAGGAAAGACATAGGAGATAGGCTAATGGTCAATTTAGGATTGAACTGGAGCAGCCTGTTAGGGATTATCCTAGCAGTAGCAGGGGCAGGACTGTATTTTCTGCGATCGTGGCGTCCCAAACTAGCCCGAGACCACGATATTTTTTTTGCAGCAGTCGGTCTGCTGTGCGGCGGTATTCTGTTATTTCAAGGATGGCGGCTTGACCCTATTCTGGCATTCGGTCAATTTCTGCTCACCGGTTCGGCCATATTTTTTGCAGCAGAAAGCATTAAACTGCGAGGAGCGACCACAGCCCAAGCCAAAAGTCGCGCCCAATACATAGATGAAGACCGACCGGTCAGCAACGCCTACGGTTACGACGGCTACGATGCCGAAATGGATCAGCTAGAACCCGAAGAAGACTATCCGCAGCGTCCCCGGATTAGAGGCAGCCAAGACTACCGTTCGTCCCGGGAAGCCTACGACGACGAACCCCGCCGCCGCCCCTCGAATCGCAACGGCAGCGTTAACACGTCCAAGCCCGATTCGGATCGATCGTCGCGCAAACGTCCCTCTCGCCCAGAAGCCCCGCCTGCCCAAGAGTCTGACAACTGGGACGTTTCAGACAACCCCGAAGAAAGACCGACCCGCAGCCGCAGCAGTCGCCCCCCTGCTTCGGAAAATCGCAGTTCCGATACGCCACCGAGAACCAAAAAACCCCGTCCTACGGAATCATCGAGGTCTCGGTCCAGCAACCGCGACGTGGAAGCACCGCCGTCAGACTACGTGGAATATCGACCTGTAGAATACCCGGAAGACCAACCGGATAATTCCCCCAGTTTCGACAAATAGGCAAACACTAAGTAGATGGGTGAAACTAAACATTTCTGGTGCCCGCCGGCAAAAAAATAAGTTGCGTTTATTGATGCCCATCTACTTATTTTCAGATATTAAAGTGATTAAAAAAACTGTAAATTGCGAGGGTGAAACCCCAGAAAAACGCAGATATACACAAATAAAAGCTAATTTTTTTTAATTTAAATTATTTTGACCTACCGAACCTGAGGAACTAATCAACAGCATAATAATCTTAATATAAAATCCCAATTCTTAAATCAGCAAGATGCCATTACTCGAAATAGGAGATCCGGCTCCCTGGTTTTCCATTCCTTCTACAAATAACCCCTTATTTCATTTCTCAACGGTTGCCGGCCGGCGAGTCGTGCTTTTTTTCTTTGCCAGCGCAGCTTTTCCACAAATCCAAGTTATCCTCAAAAGCTTTCAAGAGCTATCAGAGGAATTCCAAAGCTTGCAAGTAGTGCGGTTCGGAGTGAGCGTTGACCCAGCAGACAAAGAACAAAACAGACCGACAACAATTGCTCGGTCATTCCTGTTTTTCTGGGACTTACACAAACAAGTCAGTCAGCAGTACGGTGTTTGCCGAGATATCGAAGAAAATGGAGTTGCCGGAGTTCACTATGCACCCCAAACTTTTGTACTCAACGAAAACCTTCAGGTAATTAATATTTTGCCGATGGGCGAACCGCACCAACACGCCCAGCAAGTATTAGATTT
>NZ_JAUBQR010000100.1:10051-22098 GCF_036701385.1 Microcoleus sp. Pol12B4
CTCAACGAAAACCTTCAGGTAATTAATATTTTGCCGATGGGCGAACCGCACCAACACGCCCAGCAAGTATTAGATTTTCTCAAAACCTTGCCCCCTATTGAGGAAGCGCGATCGGCCACTCGCCACGCCCCGGTGTTGGTAATTCCTAACGTTTTGGACAAAGCTTCTTGCCGCAATTTGATCGATATGTACAAAGCTAATGGTGGCAGTCCCTCGGGATTTATGAGGCAAATAGACGGGAAAACAGTTGGCTTGCACGACGACACTTTTAAGAAGCGCCGAGATTTCTTTATTCAAGATGAGGATTTCCAGCGACAATTGAATGCGATTATTCTACGCCGGGTGCGACCGGAAGTAGAGAAAGCTTTTCAGTTTACAATCACTAGGTTTGAACGGTATTTGATAGGTTGTTACGATGCTGACAGCGGCGGTTATTTTCGGCCGCACCGCGACAACACTAGCAAAGCTACGCTGCACCGCAGGTTTGCGATGACGCTAAACTTGAATGTGGGAGAGTACACGGGGGGATTTTTAAGGTTTCCAGAGTACGCGCCGCACGGTTATAAAGGCGATTCTGGCACGGCGATTATTTTTTCGTGTTCTTTGCTGCATGAAGCGACCCCAGTGATTAGCGGCCAGCGTTTTGCTTTGCTGTCTTTTTTCTACGGCAATGAGGACGCTGCGGTGCGACAAGCTAATTTTAAGTATTTAGCTGCTGATTCAGATTCCCCAATTGCAGAATCGGCGTAAGGAGAGTCACTACCGTGGTGCAAGTCCTAAAATAATTACAGAAGGTAGTTAGCGGTTAGCGACCAAACCTAATTGCTAGCTACCGATCGCTAAATAATAATCGATAGCCATGAATTTCAAACTTCTAAGTTTAGCAGTATCGGGAATTTTAACGGTTGGGGTAACAGCCAGCACTGCTGCGGTTGTTACGACATCCCCTGTGCAGCAATCAACAGATTTAACGGAATTTAACTCGGTGCATTCCCAAGGTGCGATCGCCCAAAATGTCGAAGAACAAACCAATATTCGGGTCTACGAAAAGGCAAGTCCGGCGGTTGTTACCGTCGATACAGATAAATCTAACGGCAGTGGCACAATTATCAGCCCCGACGGCATGGTGTTAACGAACGCCCACGTTGTTGCCGCAGGCGGTACGGTCAATATCATTTTGTCAGATGGCAGAAAACTTGTGGCTGATGTCGTCGGATTTGGTGAAGAAGGTCTAGACTTAGCCGTGGTTAAGATTCGCGGTCAAAATAATTTGCCCACCATTCCTTTAGCCCGTCCCGGTTCGGTGAAAGTCGGGCAACAAGCATTTGCGATCGGCAATCCCTTCGGTCAATTTCAAGGTACTTTTACAGTCGGAATCGTCAGCCGCATCGACCAGCAGCGAGGCTTAATTCAAACCGACGCCGCCATCAATCCCGGCAATTCAGGAGGCCCACTGCTCAACAGTTCAGGAGAATTAATCGGCGTCAATACTTCTATTTTTACTCGCGGTCGGGGCGGAGGTAATATCGGTATCGGTTTTGCAATTTCAGCAGACAAAGTACCCGCTTTCCTGACAGCCGTACGAGAAGGGCGAGCTCCCCGCGTGGCTCAAACCCGATCGCCCTTTGGCAACAAATCACCTCAAAAAGTTGCGTTAAACGGGCCCGCCCTCAGTGGCAAACTCACCAACCAGTCTAGCGTGCTGCCCGCAGACAACAGCTTTTTTGACCTCTACTCCTTTGAGGGAAAAGCGGGCCAGCAAATCACAATAGAAATGAAAAGTCAAGAAATTGACCCTTATTTAATTTTGCTCGGGCCCAACCAGCGCGAAATCGCGCAAGACGATGACGGGGCAGGCAGTAAAGACGCCAGAATTACAGTCAGGCTGCCTGCAGACGGGACTTACACGTTAGTGGCAAATTCCTACGAAGCTAGGCAGTCAGGGGCTTATACGTTAGAACTGAAAGCGAGTGCTCCTACCGCGCCTTCTCGGGCGATTTTGGAAGAAGAAGGCGCTTTAGTCGCAGGCGGCCCAGTATTGCCGTCTGACAACAGTCTGTATCGCGAGTATACTTTTGAAGGTCGATCGGGTCAGTCTGTAACCATTTCCCTCGAAAGCACAGATTTTGATCCCTATGTGGCTATCTTTGGCCCTAATAGCCAATTAGTGGCAGAAAATGACGATGCGAGCGATTCGACTAAAAATGCGTTTCTAAGCGTTACTTTGCCCGCTACGGGTCGCTACCGCGTAATTGTCAATGCTTACGATGCTTCGGGCCGGGGTCGTTACACTCTAACTGTCCGGTGAAAATGGGTAATTGGTAATTGGTAATCGGGAATTGGTAATGGGGAATTGGTAATTGGGAATTGGTCGAATTATTTTTCTTAATACTTCCTTCCATCCATTAAATCCCGTACATTGCTCGTTGCCGAACTTCCTTCTTCCATCCGTTAAATCCGTTACACTCATCCGTTGCCGAACTTCCTTCTTCGTTGCAAATCGAGGTAATTCATGCGTCAAGTTAGATTTTGGGCGATCGCGCCAATTGCTCTGGTAGCTACTTTTTCAGGTAAGCCGACTCTCTCCCTGCCAGTTTCAAATTCAGGTGGAGTTGCTAACAGTATTTCCACCCTCATTTCAGGAGAAATTCCTCAAAATTTACCTAACGCGAAGCCGAATGACAAGGCTGTTTTAGCGCAAGCAAGCCCCAGACCGTCGCCATCACCACAGAGTTCGCCAACTCAAAGCCCAACTTTACAACCTCCGCCGAGTCCTGATGCGGGTTCATCTAAGGTTATTTTAGAGCAAAACGGAGAACTCAGCCCTGCTAAGTCTTCTGTACTGCCTTCGGACAGCAGTTTGTACGACGAGTATACCTTTGAAGGCACTCAGGGTCAGAAAGTTGTTGTTACCGTAGAAAGTACCGAGTTTGATACTTATCTCGCTATTTTCAACTCCCAGGGCGAGCTACTTGCAGAAAATGATGATGCCACGCAGCAAAATTCCAATTCAGAGCTTACTGTTACCTTGTCTGCGAACGGTCGCTACCGGGTTATTGTCAATGCTTACGATCCGCCTCCAAAAGGTAGAGGCAAGTACAGTTTGACCGTCCGCGAAACAACTGGAAATTAGTTTAAACGAAACTTCGGAGTCAGGACACGGCAATGCCGTGTCCCTATAATTCTAGGACGATCGCACTACAAGTAAGTGCGATCGACGTTGGTACCTTCCTATGTTATCTGAAACTAGAAAACTCATAATTTTGCATTTATAATTTGATAAACTGTATTTTAAAGAACTCTTAAAAGTAGAAGGGAAGCTGAAAGAGCGATAAATTTTCAACTTCCCTTCTTGATTTAAATTAATTTAACGAAAACCCAGCCAGGTAAAAAAATCCTGGCGTGTGAAGAATTCTAGCAGCAAAAGTCCCACGAATCCCACCATCGCAAATCTTCCGTTGATTTGTTCTGCATAGGCATTCCACCCAAAGGCTGGTTCTGGTTTTGGGGTATTTGGGGTTGTCGGTTTTGGGGATAGAGGAGTTTGAGGAGTCATTTAAAAGTTTTAAGTTTCGAGTTTTGAGTGATGATTTTGGGGAAGCTTTGCGATCGCACAACTTGTAATTTACCAGGAAAATGACAGCCGATCGCTAATCTGCTGACTTTTCTAAACTTTGAACCGATTCGATCAGATTTCGCACGGTTTCGGTACCTTCTGAAGGCTCAAAAAACAGCGGGAACTTGCCACGAGCGATCATTCTCAAACCCAACGGGCCCAGACTCAGCAAACCTTTAACGTCGCGGAAGTAGTTTCCTACTACTTCTATGCCAAACTTGCGCTCGTCTATCCAGCCGCCTTCTTTGACGAGATCGATTAAAACTTTGCGGTGGCGGATCGATCGACTCGCTTGGTCATCTTTGCGATCGAGAATCTCCTGTTTAATCTTACCAATTTGATCCATCGGCGCGACTTCCATAGGACAAACCGAGTTGCAGTAGTAACAGCGGGTGCATCCCCAGACACCTGCGGTGCCTTCGTTGTATTTTTCGAGCCGATTTTCGGTTTCGCTGTCGCGGGAGTCGGCGATCGTGCGGTAAGCTTTGGCGAGGGCGTGGGGGCCGAAAAATTCCGGGTTGACTTCGCGGGCGTTGCACTCAGAATAGCACGCGCCGCAGAGGATGCAGTTGCCGGTTTGGTCGAGTTTCGATCGCTCTTCTGGAGTTTGCAGAAATTCGCGTTCTGGAATTGCTCGCGAGGCTGTGCTGACATAGGGTTCAACTGATTCTAGGTTGTCCCAAAAACTGGTCATGTCAACAACCAAATCTTTAATAACCGGCATATTTCCCATTGGGGCGACGGTGATTTCTGGGATGAAATCGGTAGGTATTTCTGCTGAGCTGGAATCGGCTATTTTTTGCAGTCTTGCCAGTTCGCTTGCCACATTTTCTTTGCAAGCTAATGCCGATCGACCGTTAATTCGCATCGAACAACTGCCGCAAATTGTATTGCGGCAATTTTTGCGAAAAGCTAAAGTGCCGTCCTGTTCCCACTTAATACTGTTGAGGCAGTCGAGGATGGTATTGCTCTCTTCCACATCTAGGGTGTAAGTGTGAACCCGGGGAGCCTCGTTTTGATTTTGGCGCACTACATTAAAGCGGACTTTCATATTTTGAGTAAGGAATTTAGTTTCTATTTTAAGCTAAATATTTGACCTTTTTAGAAAGCTATTATTATTTTTAACCACTACCTAAAGTTAGAGATTTAAAAAAAATTATTATTGTTTGATAAATATGAATAATTCTCAAGTTATAAATCCTAAATTACCACTTTTTTAAGCGGATTTGTGAGCTATTAATTGGAGATAAAAGTAATTAATCGCTGCAATTCGGTAGTCGGAGGTGCGTGATGTCCAGCTTGTTTGTATTAACTTTCATGTTTTCCACACCGGCTTTTTGTCTGGGTCTGCTAAATCCTCAATGGGTGGGACTGGCAACTCGCAAGCGATCGGCTGCCTTGTACGGCGGCTTGATGGCAGTTTCGTTCGTTTTGCTTGGGGTGACAGCACCTAAGCCATTGCAAGCAGCTTCATCGGGGCTGCTGGCCTCAACTGAATGGCCAGAATTTAGGGTAAGCGCACCTTTGCGCTGAAGGTAGCTGGGTATGCATTTCACTTTTTTGGCAGCATTACAAGAAAT
This sequence comes from Microcoleus sp. Pol12B4, assembly GCF_036701385.1. Lineage (NCBI taxonomy): Bacteria > Bacillati > Cyanobacteriota > Cyanophyceae > Oscillatoriales > Microcoleaceae > Microcoleus > Microcoleus sp. Pol12B4. The sequence goes on from NZ_JAUBQR010000100.1 coordinate 15,248, forward strand.
TTTACCAGGACTTACGGCCAGTTGGGGCGAGAAACTTAGTTTTTTAAGAAAAATATTTGGTTCTACTCATTTACTGCAATTAAAAACCCCGGTTTATAGGCGTCGGAGTGCGATCGCGAACTGTAGGAAAAAATCGTGGTTTTAGTAAGGAGAAATACACTCAGAAACCGGATTGCAGCAGGGTCTGATGTCCAACGTTCTAGTTTACGTCGTAAATCATAGGGATTTGTGAGTTTGCCGGCGGATAAATAAGGAAGTTAACTTCTCAGGATTTACGCACAGGGATTAAAGAAATCGGGTTGTTTAAACAGATATCCTTCGTGCTTAACCTCGGATTTTGGTAAAAGAAACCCGATTTTTGCGTGCTGGATTACTTCTCTTGTTTACTGGTAAAAGTGGCTATGTTTAATTTTTTCGTCTTAAGCTTTCTATTGTCGATCCCTGCCTTCTTTCTGGGTATTGTTAATCCGAAATGGGTGGCCGCACCAACCCGCAAGCGATCGATCGCGATGTACGGCGGGTTGATGGCGGCTTCGTTTGTACTTGTTGGCGTCACCGCACCCCCTCCGTCTCAGGAAGTTTCAGTGGCGCTTCCGGCCCCAACCGATCGACTAGAATCATCTCAAACCGCTAAGCCCTCACTGCTTTCGGCAGTGCCGACACCCAAGCCGGAGACTGTGAAAACGCCGACACCAACACCGAAACCTGCCATTTCTACTCCCGCACCTGCACTTGCCAAACCAGAGTCCGATCGCAAATTGCCATCTTCAGTCAAATCTGTTGAACGAACCGCAGAGATTGCTCTTGATGCACAGCCGCCAAAGGAAGATACCAAGAAAGTTATTTACGAGTCTTCTAAACCCAAGGTTAAAAGTAGTGCCGATTTTCCGAGTTGCGTTAACTCGGATTGCAACTGTTCTGACTTTTCGAGTCAAGCCGAAGCGCAGCGAGTGTTAGAGGCATATCCGGGCGATCCGTTTAAGCTCGATCGCGATCAAGACTTGATCGCTTGCGAAACGCTGCCTTAGATTTAATCTGCCAACAGCCTCGGTTAATGATGAAGGCTTTTTTCGGTGATAGTACGAATTGAAGAACGCAAATTGATCGGCTAAAATTGTGTAATTGTTGAGCTTGCGGTGCGGGTGCAGCTATGACTTACAGCTTGAGAATTGTCGATTTGCCAACGAGTGAACGGCCACGGGAACGGCTGATGGCGGGCGGCCCGAAAAGTTTGGCGACTGCAGAATTGATTGCGATTCTCCTGGGTACTGGTCAGGGACCAGGCAAACTTTCCGCCGTCGGGCTCGGACAGTATATTTTAAATCAGTTGAGTTTGCACCAGCGCGAGCCTCTGGCTGTGCTACGCAGTATTAGCGTTCAGGAGTTGACGCAGATTCACGGGATTGGCCCTGCCAAGGCAACTTCGATTTTGGCTGCGGTGGAGTTGGGGAAGCGGGTGTTTCAGTCGCGGCCGCCGGAAATGGCTGTGGTTGACTCTCCGCAAGCGGCGGCAGATGCCCTGAGTCAGGATTTAATGTGGCAGTCTCAGGAACGTTTTGCTGTGGTGCTGCTGGATGTGAAAAATCGGCTGCTGGGTACTCAGGTAATTACAATCGGCACAGCAACGGAAACTTTGGCTCACCCACGGGATATTTTTCGCGAGGTGATCCGCCAGGGGGCGACACGGGCGATTATCTCGCACAATCACCCCTCCGGGATTGTGGAACCAAGCCCAGAGGATATTGCTTTGACGCGACAGTTGCTGGCGGGAGCGCAGTTTTTGTCGATTCCGCTGCTGGATCACTTGATTTTGGGTAACGGGGATTTTCGGAGCTTGCGGCAGACGACGACGCTTTGGGACGAGTATCCCCAGGGCGATTGAACTCTTATACTTAACTAATTTCATTACTATCATTAGTTATTTGTATCTTTGGACTCTCCGACGGCTGAATCAGCCCTGACAGCAGGCAAATTTTCCGGCTGGAGTCCCCCGTGATAGCCTGTTTTGGCTGAATGTCGCTGCTGATACTGCGTTTCGAGCACAACTCGGTTAATCTAGTATAAGTAGGCTGAAGAGGTCGCTAATCCGATTTTTTTTGAGCATACTAAACTTATACTGAACCAGCACCTAAATACCCAGTTATTAAGAAATTATTAAATGGGATGTAAAATACACGGTGTGGTGATAGGAGGAGAACTGTGTTTCTGAGACTTGCAGAACAACACCGTAAATTCGTTCAAGATTTGGTAATGAACCTCCAAGCTTTAGCGATCGTGCTAGAGCATCGGGGTTATCTGGCATCCTGCTACACTTGCGGGGGTCAGATGAACAGTGCCTCATTTATGGTCAGTTTGACGGACAACCATCTGATTCGATTTTTAGTGTCAGATTACGGTATCACTTGGACTGAGATGCGGGACGACCGCGAACTCATGAAACTAGAAGGTGCAGAAGCTATTAATCAGTTACAAGAACTGGCAAATCTCGTAAAGTATCAAATCCAACCTTCGGAAGCTACTTTAGCGACGGCGCAGTGATTTTAGCGATTGCGCGGTTCCGAGGAAGGCGACGCAAGAAAGGCAGTGCTTGTCTGCTAAAACCGAATCCCCAGCGAGTTAGTCGAGAGGGTTCATTTAGGTAGACAGCGATGGCTGCTCAACAGACAAGGGTGCTATCAGGCTGCCTTCAGACGGTTTAGCGCTCAGTCGATCGAAGTGAGCCTGGGCAGACGGCATACTTTATGCAAGAAGTCTCAAACTTGGAACCTCTAGTTTTTTTCCAGAATTTGATTCTCCCTTGAGAGCGATTAGCAAAATGTAGAAGTGTGACTGCTCGTTGGCTGCGATGTTAATTTCTCCCTTTGGCATTCACAAGTCAAGGAATTGAAATTAACTTTAAGCAGGCCGGTATAATTTAACATCCAGAGTGAGGATGAGGCTGTGAAGATTGGGCGAAGCGCAGACTGGGGGCTATGGCCTACGGGCGATTCAGGAGTCAACTGCAAAGCCAGTAAGGCTTAATTCCAGCCATTAGTCGTCTGGGCTTGATTGGAAACATCTTCATTTGTCTAAAATTCCTTGTTTGGATACCCGCGAATTCCATGAGACTGTTGGCGAATCAATACTTTGTTTCCTTGGGGCTTTAATCATGAACCGCAAAGATGTCAAGTACGCCAAGAAGGAAGAAGAAAGAGGAACAGGGAAAGAAAAATTAATTGCGGGTAATTACCGGAAATGATCGAAGAGGGGTGCGACGGGAGCAAATGTAAGGTGTCACCCTTCACGGATTCGCCAACAGCATCACAGGCCGGAGCTTAAATTGACACCAATGCCCTTGTGGTCGCCCCACCAAAGTGTTGCCAACCCCCTACACTCGTCCAATTTCCGGTTGCATCCCCAGTTGGGCCGACACCGGCAGATGCTCTGAACCAATTGGCGGTAAAACCTTGGCTGATTTTGCCCCCCAGTGGTGAGAATACCAAACATAGTCAAGCCTCACGAGGGGAAAATTTAATTTCCAGTTTAACTGTTTAACCAGTAAACTCAGATCCCACCCGTGAGGAAAAGTAAAGCCAAAACCCAGTCCTGCTGTTCGGAAAGCATCTTGCATAACCGCTTTCAAATAATAGTAGTCTTGAGACTGGTCAGTCAGATTAAAGTCCCCGGCCGCAATAGTCGGCAGCGTTTCTTTCTGGAGTCGCCGCACTAAATCTTGAATTTGTGCTGGTCGGTCGCCGTACTCGTAAACTGGGATTTTGAGAAAAGGCAAAATTTTATGCTGGCGAAACCACGGTGGCGTTGTTGAAATGTTATAAAGAACTACATCTTGCTGGTTCATGTCGATAACAGCTCGTTCCTGTGGTTCGTTCCCACCTGCTAGCTTTAACTTTTGGAAAGAGCGAATGGGATATCTGCTGAGAATCACATGGTATCCGCGCCCCAGGTGGTGCGGGTATAATGCAGCCAACTTAGAAAATACTTGTTTGGCGTAATCCTCTTTAATTTCTTGCAAACAAATGAGGTCGGGTTTTTCTTCCTCAATTAGGTTAACCAAAGCTTGTGGGGATTTGTGATGCCAGCCGAGGTTGAGAGAAAAAACCTTGAGGGTTGGCTGGGAGTCACTAATGTTCGCCGGCTGGGGAGAAAAGTAGGTGACGTGTAGCCAACCCAGCAAACAGATGCCCGCCACAGAGGAAACAATCGCGAACCGGCGTTTCTTTATGATAAAAAACCCTAGAAGTGGCAGCAGGAAGATTGGCAAGAAAATCCAAGGAACAAAATCCCCCATCAAGGCAATCGGCCACAGCCTGTCCCAAAAGATCAGTCTCAGAATCAGATAGCTGACAATCAGTGCTGAGTAGGCGTAGGCGAGCAGTTGAACAATTCGCTGCAAAAATCGGTAAGGCTTAATCATAGCGCCGTCTGCAATAGCATCCTCTTACTGGTGTGGGGACAAAAAACTGGATACTGCTGAGCTCAAATTAACTGAAATGGCCGCTCCCCTGCTGAGCCTAGGGAATACACTTCTCCTGTGTCCGGCTCTTTTATTTTATACAGACTTCTGGCTGGAAACAGTGATTGAAAATCCCGATCGATAATATTGCTATTTAGAGTAAGTTGTTGGTTAAACCAAAATTAGCGATCGCCAAGTTAGGAATCTCAAGCAAATGATCAATCTCAGCGAACTTCTAGAACCCATCGCCAGTCAATTTCGCAGTCTGGGAATTCCCGAACCAATTACCCATTGGGGACACCCTGTAATGATGGGGATCGTGGTAGTGGCGATGGGCAGTTTTGTCGGGTATACGGGATGGCAGGGACGTTTGGCCACCGATAAAGATGTCGCACTCAAAAGTCGCTCGGATCACCGCAAGCTTGCACCGTGGATGTTTCTGTTTCTAGCTTTGGGCTATACAGGCGGCTTGCTGTCGCTGGTGATGCAGCACCAGCCAGTCATGGAAAGCCCGCATTTTTGGACGGGTTCGGCAGTGCTGGTTTTACTGGCTATTGGCAGCTTGATTTCGCTGACGGGTTTTGGGGGCAATAAGCTGGCACTGCGCGCAGTTCACGCTTATTTAGGCACGACGGCTTTAGCACTTATGGTGCTGCACGCGGCTTTCGGTTTAAAATTGGGGCTGTCTATTTAGAAGAGGAAGAGGAAGGGGAAGGGGAAGGGAAAGAATGTAAGGAAAGAATTTTTGCCATAACTTACGCACGGGTAGCCAGAAACCGGGTTTTTTACCCAAGTTCACGGCATTTAGCCCTTTACCCCGGTTGAAAAACCCGGTTTCTTTGGTAAGGAGTGCATAAGTCTTGCATAGGTTTCCCTGAAATATTCCCCCTCTAAATTGCTAATAATTAATGAATCAAGCAACGGGTGTCATCTTCTGTCTTGCCTACATTTTGGGATTGATTTCTACAGCGGTTTCTTGGGGTAGATACGCGATACTTGCTTTGGGAATAGCGGTAGCGATCGCCCTGCCGAAATTGTTGCGAAAATATACTAAAAATTCTGTCAAAGTTACTAAGAAAAGACGCAGCCGACAAAAAGAAAATGCTCTTGAAGAACCCTTAGATGCGAGGGAAGAATTGAGTTTGTTGGAGATGCTGCCGAGAGCGAAATGGGTGTGGGCGGTGGCGGGTTTGGTGGCATTTCTAGCTAGCGTTTATTTTGCAGTTCGATCGCCCCAACCGGCAATAGATGACATCAGCAAACTGATTCCGGCGGTTGGGAACACTCAAGAAGTGGCGGTGACAGTTCGCGGTAGAGTTGTCAGTACGCCTCGATTGACTCTATCGGGTCGATCGCAATTTTGGCTAGAAACAGATTTAGTTAGCGAAATCAACGGCGGCGAGGGAGGAGCAGTTGTAAACCGCCCAGTATCCGGCAAACTCTACGTTACAGTGCCGCTGCTGCAAGCAACGGGTTTGTACGCCGACAATACGATCGCAGTTGTGGGTTCCTTGTACAAACCCCAGCCGCCGTCGAATCCGGGGGCTTTTAATTTTCAAGCATATTTAGCCAGAGAAGGGGCTTTTGTAGGGCTCAAAGGGCGTCAAATTGACTGGAAGAGAGAAAAGGCGATCGCGGATGTAAATCGAGTTAACAGCCAAACGGCTGCTTTCTTGGAGCCAAGCGGGATGCAGCCATCGAAAATTCAAGCGATGCGGCAGCGGATCGTGCGATCGCAACTATCGCAGTTAAATGTTCCCGAAGGGCCCTTGATCAGTGCGATCGCCCTCGGCAAACAAGCAGTAGATTTACCTTACAACATCCGCGACTATTTTGTGCAGGCTGGATTGGCCCACGCGATCGCAGCTTCCGGCACTCAAGTTTCGATGGTTTTGGCGTTAGTTCTAGCTTTAACCAGGCGTTTTTCCAAACAATTGCAATTTAGCTTTGGCGTCGGTGCTTTATTTTTGCTCGTGGGGCTAACTGGCTTTGAACCATCAGTATGCCGCGCCGCTTTGATGGGATTTGGAACACTATTTGCTTTGGTGCTGAGCCGCCAAGTTAAGCCGCTGGGATTGCTGTTAATTGCTGCTACTATTTTACTGCTGGTTAACCCTTTGTGGATTTGGGATTTAGGTTTCCAACTGAGTTTTTTGGCAACTTTAGGGTTAATCGTGACAACGCTGCCACTGATGGCAAAGTTGGACTGGATGCCGCCCGCGATCGCTTCGATTGTTGTGGTTCCGATAGCCGCTTCAGTTTGGGTGCTGCCGCTGTTACTTTATGTTTTTAGTGTGGTATCACCTTACAGCATTTTAGTTAATATTATTGCGGCTCCTTTGCTGTGGATTTTGAGTATTGGGGGGATGGTTAGCGCTTTAGCTGGATTGATTTTTCC
>NZ_JAUBQR010000101.1:0-22048 GCF_036701385.1 Microcoleus sp. Pol12B4
ACTGCTTCGATCAGTGCCGAACGAAAGCCGTTACTCTCTAATTTAGCAATTCCGGCAATAGTTGTGCCACCGGGACTCGTAACTCGATCTTTCAATTCTGCTGGGTGCATTCCTGTTTCTTGCAACAGTTTCGCTGTACCGAATACTGTTTGCAAAGCTAATTGAGAGGCGATCGCCCGTGGCAAACCAGCACAAACCCCCCCATCTGTCAAGGCCTCTATCAAAATTGCTACATAACCCGGCCCGGAACCCGAAAGCCCAGTCACCGCATCGAGCATACTCTCAGGTACTTCTACCACTTCTCCTACGGCCTGAAAGATGCGCTTTACTAATTCTAAATCAGTCGGTTGCACGAGTTTTCCCGGAGCGATCGCGCTCATTCCCGCCCCCACCGTCGCCGGAGTATTCGGCATCACCCGCAGCACTCCCCGCCCGGGAAAAGCTGGTTCTAGTTTGCTCAGTGGCACTCCTGCCAAAATCGACACTACCAGCGCTTCTGGCTGGGAATTAGCCGTTTCTCCATTATTTCCCTGTTTGCGATCGCCTGCCACGGCTAATTCTAAAGCTACCGTATCAAAAACTTGCGGTTTAATCGCCAAAAACAGCACTTCTGTAGCGACAGCAACTTCTAGATTGCTGGCTGTTGTTCCAATCCCGTATTTGTTTGTCAAAAACTCGCGGCGCTTTACCCCTGGCTCGCTCACCAATATTTCTGAAGGCAAATAAACTTTTTGTGCAATTAAGCGGGATAAGAGAGCTTCTCCCATTACCCCGCCGCCGATCGTACCAAATTTTATGTTAGTCATTAGTCACTAGTCACTTGTCACTTTTGAGTTATCAGTTGTCAGTTGTCAGTTGTCAGTTGTCATTGGTTACTTAGTTGTTAGCTAATGTTATTAATCCGCAGTGTTTATTCCACAGTTATTAGTTGTTAACTATTGACTACTGACTACTGACTACTGACTACTCACCACTGTCAACTGACTACTAACTACTAACTACTGAGCGATGGGAGCTTGTTCTGCCGGCCAGACTGTCGGTGCAGGAGCAGCAGCACGGGGCCGTCCTTGAGCAGGAGGCACTTCGTGAACCACACCAGACTGAGTTCTCACCTGCACGCAGCTAGGCGTAAACAAGAAAATACTTTCGCCAATTCGCTCTTGATGACCGTCAAGGGCATAAGTACCGCCTGCCACAAAGTCCACAGCTCTTTGCGCTTGGTCTGGGTCCATCACCGTCAGGTTCAAAACCACAGACTTCCGTTCCTTAAGGGCTCGAATTGCTGCCGGCATCTCTTCAAAAGTGCGCGGCTCCATTACTACTACTTCCGAAATCCCGTTCATAGCTCCAGGCATTCCTATCACGTTATTCATTACTGACCCTACTCCGCCGGTTGGTGCAACGACATCCATACCTGTCGATCCTACTACTGACCGCTCCCGCATTCTACGATTTTGACGACGTTCTTCTTCGGCTGCTGCGACGGCAGCGGCGTTGGGTTCAGGCGCTTGGTAGAAGTTCTGATAGCGCTCCCCTTCCGTTTCGTCGTACACGTCATCGTACTCAGGCTCATTGTTGATGCCTACAAAATCTCGCAGTTTAGAAAAAATATTCATGATTCACGCTCCTTCACGACTTTGCTGCCCCGACTATACTCGCGTTGCGCGTTAGTCGCGGGTGGCTGACTATTCTATATTTAACCCAAATTGTCTTTATCAGAAGATTTCAATTACTTATCCCCTCCTAGAGCCAAATAAGGTTTGTCCTAGCCGTACCATAGTAGCACCTGCTTGAATTGCCAAATGATAATCTCCCGACATCCCCATCGAGAGCTGCTGCATTTGAATGCAGGGCAAGTTTTGCTGCTGGATTTTCTGTGCAAGTTCGCGGGTGCTGTTAAATAATTCTAGGATTTGCGAGTCATCTAATCCCAGCGGAGGAATTGTCATCAAACCTTGAATTTTGATATGCTGACATTTGTTGAGTTCTGGAAGGTCGGCAAGCAGTTCTGGAACGCTCCAGCCGTATTTGTCCGGGTCGGGCAACATTTTGACTTGCAGGCAGACTTGGGGAGAACAGGACATTTCCCCCGCCAAGCGCGAAAGTCGCTGAGCGAGTTTTAAATTGTCTAGAGAATGAATCCACTGGAAGTGCTCTAGGGCTTTGGCAGCTTTGTTGGCTTGCAAGTGGCCGATCAAGTGCCAGTTGATATCGGGTAAATCTTGCAGTTGGCTTTGTTTTTCGGCAGCCTCTTGAACCTTACTCTCGCCAAAATCCCGGATACCGGCGTCGTATGCTTCGCGAATAGCATCAGTCGGTACCTGTTTGGTAACGGCAATTAACCGCACTGATTCGGGCAAGTGTTGGCGAATGCTGTGAATTCGAGAGGCAATGGTCATGGGTACTCAATGCTGGGAACTGGAGGGAAGGAAAATTAAGACTGTTACCTATTACCAAGTTACTGATTTTCTTTATTGAAATGTGCGCTGGTGAATGGTTTGCAATTGGTCGTACTCCTGATATTGACCGCTGCGACGCAGGGTTCGCAGGCGAATTTCGACCATGAGGCGAGCGTCGGAGCGGCTGATTGGTTCAAATCTCAGCCCGCCTGGGCCGTTTGTCACCAAAAAAAACAGGCGCTGGGCGTATAGGGTGGTAAATAATTCTTGGCTGTCTTCAACCTGGGATACCCTGAAGAGGAGGCCAAAGTTTGGATGATTCAGGTAAGTTTCGGTAGTCATTCACGCTCACAATCGATCAATTTTAGATTAAAGATTTAGATTTTAGATTTTAGTTTCGCTCGATCGCCCGACGGCGTTGTTTGACGGCGGGATACAAAGAGCGATAGCCGTAGCCGTGCAATAGTCTCCGTCGTGGCTGAGGCTCAATTGCCACTGGCAATTTCCCCAAACAGAGGCTTGTGCTGCTGCGGTTCCGTGGAGTTGCACGTTGGGAGCACCGTTTTCGGAGCGCCGAATTTCCACATCTGCATACCGTATTCCCCGCCATCCCGTCCCTAGAGCTTTGACAACGGCTTCTTTTGCTGCCCAGCGCCCTGCTAGTTGGTTGCAGGAAACTCGATTCATTTTACCTTTAATGCTGCTGTGTTGAGAATTTAGTGACCTACAATCCCTTTGTTCGGCGGGCGTGTAAACTTTTTCGAGGAAGCGATCGCCAAACCGGTCTAATGCGGCTTGTATGCGCGGAACATATACGATATCTGTCCCAAGATAGATGTTCAAGGTCTTGGATCTCTAAATATTTGTCTCCATTACTTTAGCAGGACTGTCGCGCACCAGACAAAATTTACTCAAATGTAGACCCGTAATTCTTCAATCTCAAATCTAATCAATCAATCTCAAATCTAAAATCTAAAATCTTAACTGTCCCAACCCCAAACCAAGCGGGCGCTCCAGAGGACGAGCAAGCAGCCGAGGGCGCTCCAGTCTCGGATTTTCAATTGCAACTGGTGCCATTCTACACGGTGTCGATCGGGACTGGTGAAGCCACGAACTTTCATGGCGCTGGCTATTTGTTCAGCTCGCAGGAGTAAGTTTTCTAACAGCCGCTCGGCTATCATCAACCAAACTTGAGCGGCGCGGCGAAATCCTAGTTTTTTCCAGTTTATGGCTCTAGTGCTAACCGATCGCACTAAATTTTGTATTTCTTCCAATACTAGGGGAATGAATCGCAAAGATAAAGTTAATGTTAAGGCTATTTCGGTAACAGGCCAGTTCAAGCGGCGCAGAGGCTGCATTAAGTTTTCAATCGCGGCGGTGATTTCTTCGCTGGCTGTGGTGAGAAGGTAGAGGTTGGTGCTGTAAATTACTGTAAAAAATAGGGTGCTGACGTTGATCGCTAAATCTAGGGATTTGCGGGTGATTTTAATCGGGCCTTGTTTGAATAAAACGTAACGGTAGTTTGTGGGTTGCGGGAGTTGATTTGGGCTTTGGGCTTTGGAATTATTGGGGATTGGGGAGTTTGAGCCTAAATTAAAAGGTTTGTACCAGGGTTTTGGTTGGGGCGGGGGTGGAAGAGTTGCGGGCTGTTGGGAAAAGGTTAATTCGTCGGCGGGGATGCGAGGCTGGTGCTCTGAGGGGAGTCCGTCGGGGGCGATCGCGCTGAGGCAAAATACTAAAATGCAGAATAGCAGCAGCATTCCCATTTGTTGTTTCCACACCCGCAAGGGAATTGCTGCGGTTAGTGTCAGTATGATTAACATTCCTACTAGCATCAAGCGCCAGATGGGATTGGCGAGTATTGGCGCAATCAGAAATGTCATCAACCAAGCTAGTTTTACGCGGGAGTCTAGCCGGTGAAGCCAGGTTACGGGTTGTTCTAGGTAGAGTCCAATAGGGAGCGATCGAAGTAAATCCATCTTGATATTTTAGATTTTAGATTTTAAATTGTTTGATTTCAGATTGTTTGATTTCGGCTTGCTTGAGTGCTTGATTTCAGATGGTTTGATTTTTTGAGTTAGGATTTGGATTGTTTGATTTTTTGGCTATTTTGGTTAGAAATTTGAGATTTTTTCATTTGCGATTACCTGTGGAATTTTTCGCCATTAAAGTTTTGATTGAGGCAACTCTCATCGCTAAAATTTCATTCGTTTCTGAGATGATACTTTTCAAATTAGTGCTCTCTACTAATTTAGCTTTAACTATCAGCTCCATCTAGTAAAGACATTCATCTGCTTCTTCTTCCACTATTCTGAGTTTGGCAATTAAGTCTGCTATTGATCTAGCGCGACAAGCTGCTCGATAGTTAGCACCTACAGAAGTTCATGAACGAATTAACTGCTTGCCAAGTAGTTCAGAAACGGTATTTTTGGGCAGTGAACTTACTAGCTTAATAACTCTTAATACTAGAGCCTTCGTTCTTTGTTTAAACTCTTGTTCGTCCAGCTTGGGATTTTAGATTTGAGATTTTTTTCATTTGGGATTGAAGATGGTTAATTTTCGATTGGTGTTTGACATTTGGAGTTTGCAATTGTTGGATTTTTGATGAAACAAAAAAACGCAATTCATTAATTTTATTATTAAATTGCGTTTTTTCTTCAATCTAAAATCCCAAATCCAAAACCCAAAATTACTTGACGCGCAGTGCTCTGTTTGTTGTACTCATTTCTGTGGCACGAACTTTTTTGCCTCTCCAAAGTAGTCGCATTGGTGTACCGGTAAAGCCTAGGTGTTTGCGGAATTGGCTTTCCATGTAGCGGCGGTAATTTTCGGTGAAGCGTTTGGGATCGTTGACAAATAGGGCGATTGTCGGTGGCTGCGATCGCACTTGAGTACCGTAATAGATTTTGCCTTGTTTTCCTTGGCGGGTAACTGGGGCTGAGTGCCAGCTTGTGGCTTCTTCTATGACTTCGTTAATCACGGCGGTAGTGACGCGGCGCTTGTGTTCGTCGGAGGCTTTGTCTACTAATTCAATGATTTTTTCAACTCGCTGTCCAGTCATGGCGCTAACAAAAATCATTTCTGCCCAGTCGAGGAAATAAAGTCTGGTTCTTACTTCTCTTTCATACTCGTAGATGGTGTCGGAGTCTTTTTCTACGGCGTCCCATTTGTTGACGACTATGATGCAAGCGCGACCTTCTTGGCTGATGCGATCGGCTAATTTTTGGTCTTGATCCGTAACCCCATCAATTGCGTCAATTACTAGCAATATGATGTTGGCGCGGCGGATAGCTTTGAAAGCGCGGTTGATACCGAAAAATTCTGCACCGTATTCAACGTTTTTCTTTTTGCGAATGCCTGCCGTGTCAATCAGCCGGTAGGTTTGACCGTTGCGTTCTACTAAGGTGTCGATCGCGTCGCGGGTTGTGCCGGAAATCGGGCTGACTATGGCGCGATTTTCTCCGAGAAATGCGTTTAACAAACTCGATTTGCCGACGTTGGGACGACCGATAATTGCTACTTTAATTTCCTCAACTTCTGGTAATACTTCTGTGGGAAGGTAAGTAATTAATTTGTCAAGCAATTCGCCTGTGCCGTTGCCGTGAATGCCTGAAATTGGGTAAGGTTCTCCTAGTCCCAATTGCCAAAAGTCTGCTGCTTGGGTGAGTCCTGTATTTTCCGATTCGCACTTGTTGACGGCGAGAATGACGGGGACTTTTTGCAGTCGCAGCCAAGATGCGATCGCTTCGTCGCCGCCGGTGAGTCCGGTTTTTCCGTCTACTACGAAAATGGCTGCGCTGGCTTCTGCGAGGGCCGCCATTGCTTGTTCGCGAATTAAAGGCAGAAATTCTGTTTCGTCGTCGAATACTAGCCCGCCGGTGTCTACGACTTGATATTCTCGATCGCCCCAGTATGCTGGTCTGTAAGTGCGATCGCGCGTGATTCCTGGTTCGTCGTGGACGATCGCGTCTTGGGTGTTGGCTAAACGGTTGACGATCGTCGATTTGCCTACATTGGGGCGTCCAATAATAGCAACTATAGGTAGAGACATAAAAGTAGCAGCAATTAGGCTGCGCCGTAATTTTGAGGTTTAGTCTTGTATTGTAAGCTAATCTGACCGGAATTTTATAGATTGAGCCTGTGTTTCTGTCTTTTCATGCTGTAGGCGCTGTTTTACCGATCGCCCGTTTAAACATCGAACCCTAAAAAATAGCCACAGCCTATGGATCTGCATTCCCAACCCGACTCTGAGAATTAGAAATAAAACTTAAATAACTCAACAAATCATCTCATGTGTGCTAATTCTTTGATGATTATGAAGGTAGATATAGGATTTTAGCGATCGGCTATTATTGGAAATAAGCAGAAGTTTAGTTTTTGACGAAAGCTTAAAACAGCAGCTTAAAAATGGAAACTAAATTTCCCTCAAAGCTCAACACATTAGGTGGTAATATGGCTGTTCTGCAACTAGAAGACGGTAGAACGTATACGGATATCCAGGCGATTGCGAGTCAACTGGCAGTTTTAAATATAGAGATCGATTCCCTGCCCACAAACAAAAATCCGGCGTTTCAAGAACTGCTCGTTCAAGACATTCTCAATGTTACAGAAAAACAGCAGATTCTCGCAGCATTTAATAGCGAGTTTGAACAGTTTAAGCGCGTCAGCGGATATAAGTGGTGCGACTTAAAAGTGCTGCATCCAGGTTCGCAGCAGATTTATGCGCTGATGACTCAAAGTTATCGCACTCATACCCACACAGATGCAGAAGTTCTTCATATTTTAGCTGGGGAATGCGTTTTTGGGTTTGTTTATTCTAACGGCTCTCAGGTACAATTAATGCTACAAGCTGAAGAATACATTAAAGTGCCTGCCAATACCGAACATTGGTTTTATCTCACTCCGTCGCTGTACTTGAAAGCCTTGCAGTATTACACCACTGCTCAAGGCTGGGTTCCTCAGTATACTAACAGGAAACTAAAAATTAAAAATTAAGAGCCAGAAGAAGAGGGGAAATTTGTAGAGGAGGAAGAAGATGATGAAACAGAATTGGGTGACTTACTATCAAGCGGTGGAAGGTCGCCCCCCGCATGAAACTTTGCTGAAAGCCTTGTCAATTTTTGACACGGAACCGTTGCTATATCGTCCTCGATTCGCTGTAGATTTAGGCTGTGGCGATGGACGAGATACGGTGGAACTCCTGCGTCGAGGCTGGCGGGTTTTAGCGATTGACAGGGAACAAAATGCCTTCGATCGCCTGCTGGATCGTCCGATTCAACGCGATCTGCTGCAAACTCAATTGATGCGTTTTGAAACCTTAACTTTGCCTCCATCGATCGATCTAATCAATGCCAGTTTTTGCCTTCCTTTTTGTCAGCCCGCCGATTTCCCCCATCTTTGGGAAACGATCGTGACAGCGCTAAATCCCGGAGGATATTTCTGCGGTCAATTGTTTGGCGATCGCGACTCATGGGCTGTTTATCCCGATCGCACTCATCATACTCGCGAACAAATTCAAGTGCTGCTAAAGTCCTTTGAGATTGAGTGGTTTGACGAAGAAGAACATCTTGGAGTAACGGCGCTAGGGGAGGAAAAACACTGGCATATTTTTCACATTGTTGCTCGTAAGAGAGATTAATATATATAGTGCCGACTGCTTAAAGAAGTCGGCACTCTCTTGAAGTCGGAGTTCTGGAAAACTTGCAGATCGTTTTTACTGAATTTTTCGGAATTTACCGTTAAATTAGCTTCCTAATTGCTAAGGAATGAAAAATAAAGAAGGTGACTAATAGAGCAATAGTTTACCTTGGATCAAGGCTTCTGGGGTTTAATTGTGCAAGTTATTGATTTTTCATTCCTTAGTCTCGAACCTTTCTGATTTTTTAAATGCTCTCAGCTTTATTAGGTGCGGCCATTTCAATTTCTTCGCAACGCTGCAAAAGCGCTTCTATTTCCTGAGCTAAAAAAATTACTTCTGGCCAAGAAGAACCGTTAATTAAATCTTGAGCGTGAGCTAATTTGTTTCTCAATGCTTCTGCTGACTTTAAAAAACGCTCCCCGTAGCGTTTGGATTTGAGCCCCAGCCGATCGACTATTTCAGCAGAAGTCAGGATTAAATCTCGCTTGTCGCAGAATTGCAGGTAATCGATTAAGTCAATGGCTTCATTTCGCGATCGCCCCAATTCCCAAAGGTGTTTTGCTGCTAAGATGCGATCGCCTTTCAGTAATTTCTGCCAAGAATCTTGGGGAAAGTAAATCCGCACGATCCGCAATAAATTCATTTCCAAAAGTGTCACCAATCCAAACAGCAGCATCCGAACCGGTGCTTTTTGCAAATCGCCACAGGTAACAATCCCGTTGATCCTGTTGCTTTCCAATACAAATAATCTCGGTTTTTCTCGCAGCAGTGCCAGCAATTCCATCAAAGGAGTGGCGGCGGCGATTAATTGTGAGGGGTGAAAAATTTGCTGGTAGTCGCTGCACTTGCCTTTACCTAAATGCGATCGTTCTACATAGCCGCAAACCGTGCCGTTTTCTTCGATCCCGATCACGTCAAAATCGCGGGCTTCCATCCACGATCGCAATTTGGCTGCATCATCGCAAGCTGGGACAGATTTCAACGGTTCCGCGAGGTATTTAACTGTAATGCTGTCTTTGAATAAATCCCGCAAGTCGGCGGAGCTTGATTTTAAATGTTTCATTTCCGGTAATTTCATGGATCGTTGCTGCAAGTAGAGACGCGGCATTACCGTGGGAAACATCTCAGTTTTGTAACAAGTATTTTTTAGGAGTGGGAGGGGGACGATCGCACACGGATAGTAAAAGCAAAACTGAGATGCTCGCTTAGCGTGTCTCTCCAAATTTCATGATATTACTTACTGGCTAACTCGGGGCAATAATGGTTGGCAGCAAGAGTGGTAACAATATCGGCATCCGCCAGAAAACTTTCTTTGACAGTGGGACTTTCGATACTGACAGCTTGCCCGATCGCTCTTAATTTAACTTCCGGCAGAGAAAGTCCATATTTTGCTTCCGCACACATTCTTTTAGCAGCCGCAATTTTTTGACCAGAGGCCCTTTGGATTGCTTGCAGTAAATTATCAGTGGCTTCGGGAGAGTAGCTTTTTGCTAAGCGTTGGTAAACCTCGATAAATTTCCCATCGTTTCCTGTCAGCTTAATATCGGATTCTTGAGGCGAACACAACAAATTTAAGTTAATTACTTCTCCCACTGAATTGACAAGAAAACATCCTTCGCGTTCTTGGGCGATCGCGCTTTGGTTGCTGGGTACCAAAGCGTGCGACCGGATGGAGAATCGAGGTTTAAAGCCCCCGATTTAATCATGGATCACAAAAAATTCTTTCCGTGACCCTTACCCCTGACTTCAAGCATGGGATATTCTGAATTTTGAATTCTGTCTTCTGACTCCTTCTCATGAATAAGTCTGCTTTTAGATACCCGATTTCTTGAAGAAGCCGGGTATCTGGGTATTGTGTTTTTTAGCCGTTGCTCACTTATCAGGCCGCACTATGTTTATTAATAATTTCGGCTAAATCCGGTACTCCGTTTTCCACGTAAGTCTTAGCTGAGGGACGGAGTTTGGCATAGGCGCCTTTAACCATAGCTCTTGTGCTTTTCTCGACCCGTTTGTCACTTATTTGGAGCAATTCGTCTGCTACTTCACCTTTTCTTTGGGCTAGATATTCTACTGGGTTGCCATTGTTTACGGCTTCAGTCCACATCGGATCGAGTGCGATCGAGATTTCTGGCAGAAGTTGATCGAGGACTTGAGCGCAATAGTCAGCCCGTATCCCCTTGACAGTAGAGTAGGCAGCTTTAAGAGCCAAACCACCCAATCCCGGCGCTGCTGCAACTTGTTTGTCTATCAACTTTACACAGTCATCAACAAAAGTTTCTCTGTTGTTTTCATTCAAGAGAATATCGCTAAGTCCCATTTTCACTTTCCTTGATTTAATAGTCAATGTGCTTATTAGCTTTAAGCTCAATCTGACATCATATATCTATTTTGAGTCTTTACTCAAGGTTTCCCAAGTTTTTTAAGGTTTAAATGTGTCTATGACACAACCTAATGTTGAGATTTGTTTAGTATCTTATGGGAATTAATGTTCTATCTGCTACTAATTATTTGCCTACGGTTTGTAGTAAGGGCTTTAGTCCTTATTAGGTGATATTAATGAGGACTAAAGCCCTGACTACAAACTGATGAGTTGTGAACAGTCACATAAAAAAGAGAACAGCTCGAAAAAAATATTAGAAAGGCTCTGCCTAAGTCCGATCGCACTTGCAGGTATCTTGCACGTATCATTACGATTGGACGTTCGGCTTGAGGGCCGCAGGTACTGCAACGATGGGAAGTTTCTGGGTTTGAGTCGGGCGATCGCTCGATCGCAATACCAAATTTTTCGGTAACGGCGCGGAAGTGCTTAGTCCGGGAAATATGTGAAGCGATAAGGTTAAGCCGGCCGCTAATAATAGTTTTTCTAACATGGCATTGCCTCCAATACATATGCCCTAGGGCATAATTCCTCTTACACCTACAACATATAAACATCCTCAGTCGCTTGGTGCGATCGCACTGGCATAGTTTAAGTGACATCTATCACCACTGAGAAGGGGGTGATGGGGATAGGGGGTGTGGGGACGGGGGGTGATGGGCATTAGAGAGGTGGTGGAGAGTGGGAAATCTTGACTCGCACACCTGGCGTCAACATCCGTTGAACGTGTTAAATTCTTTACACTGCTTCATGGCAAAACTTCCCTACAAATCGAGAATTGTCCTAGAGAAAGAAGCCGTTGAGTCTCTCTCAAAGGTAGAATTAGCGCGTAGAAGTTATTTGACACAGCGGAGGTACCGACAATATGCTTGCATACTTTCTGGCGTTAGCGGTCGGTCTAGGCAGCTTCAGTATTTACATGGCGGCCTTCTTTTTTCCAGAAGTGCACCGCAAAAGTGATTTTACCTGGAGCGGGGTAGGGCTTTTTTATGCGTTAATTTTATGGGCTTGTGCGGGACGAATTACTGGTGCTCTCCTGCTTGGTCAAATGGCGGGCGTGGCGATGTTGGGCTGGTTTGCCTGGGAAACTTTGACTTTGCGCCGGCAGGTGACGCCCGTTGCTGAGCAAACGCCGATTCCTCAGTCGGCAAATTTGGCTGCTGCAGGCGTGCCGTTTGCTGGCTTGTTTGCCAAGAAAAAAGAACCCGTAGCGAAAAAACCTAAGTTTGTTCGATCGCCCAAACCGAAAACTGATGTGGTTCCAGCACCCACTCTGGATAAGGGCGAGGTAAAGCTAGAGGAACAGCCGGCGAGTCCCCCCATAGCTGAAAGTATTGCTGAAAGTTCGATCGATCCGACCACTGAAAGTGCGATCGCCCCTGACTTGAAAATTCCCGACTCGAAACCACCTGCAATTGCAGAAATACCAGTATTTTCAGTCGAAACTCCTCTTGCTGAGACTTCACCAACCCCAGCAGAATTAGCCAGCAGCTTCACTCCTCTACCTCTACCTCTAGAAATTTCAGAAATAGCCCTTGCACCAAGTGTGGAGCCAGCAGAGGCTCAGCCACAACCTCCACAGCAGCCAGAAGCAGATGATTTTGACGAGGAAACAGAATGGAGGACAGCCGTTAAAGAGTCGCAGGCGGCAGCGGCGGCGGCAGCCCTAACTCCTCCTACTCCTCCTAAACCAGCTAAAAAATCCGGCGGTTTCGCAGGTCTGTTCGGCAATTTCAAAAATAGTCTCGGCGGTATGTTAGGACTCGGTGCGGGTAAAAACAAGTCTGATGCAACTCCCCAGACGCCAAAACCTTCAGCGACTCCAGAATCGATCGCACCTGAATCTAAAATAACGGCAACTCCTGCAGCGGGTATCGACCAAATTCTCGAATCCGAATTAGCCCAGGCGGCTGCGGAAGTGGCAGCCGAAAGTAGCAACACTGCTGTTGAAACAAGCCTGGGAGTCCCGTTTCCCAACGATGTTGAAGCAATGGCCGAGTTGATGGCCACAGAAACCGCGAGTTCTGACAAAATAGGGGAAACTCCGATCGAAGATCGATCGTCCGCCCAAATCCAGACACCGCTGGCAGCAGTTGGTGAACCGGAAGCAGCAGCAAGCGTACCAGAAGCAGCAGCCCCTGCTGTATCTCTGGAAACCGAGACACCGCTGACTGCTGTTGGTGAACCGGAAGCAGCAGCAGGCGTACCGGAAGCAGAAGCCCCTGCAGCATCGATAGAAATGACTGTGGTGGAAATTGCAGCGCCTGTAGAGATAGAAGTACCGGGAGAACCTGGGTTGAGCGTGCAGGTGGAAACGGTTTCAGTATCAGTGATCTCGATCGAATCAACAGGTGAAGAACTCTCTTCTGAGGCAGAAAAAACTGAATTGAGTCCCCCCAATCACCCCGATCCGAACCTAGTCGAAACTGCTAAATCGGCCGCTGAATCCAAGTCTGAGAATGTATCCGGCGAAGATAAGCCGTCATCTTAAGGCAGAAAGCAAAAGGTAGAAACCAGAATTTTTTTGATTCTGCCTTCTGCCTTCTGACTTCTGCCTTCTTACTTTTTTCTTCTTACTTCTTACTTCTTACTTTTTACTTCTTCCCTCTTCCTTCTTCCTTCTTCCTTCTTCCCTCTTCCTTCTCTCTTAATATTATGAAAGCAATTATGGTCGTGGGAACAACATCTCACGCAGGAAAATCTTTACTCGTGGCAGCTTTGTGTCGAATCTTTGCTCGGCGAGGCTGGCGGGTAACTCCGTTTAAAGGTCAGAATATGGCGCTGAATTCCTATGTCACAGCCGCCGGTGGAGAGATTGGTTACGCTCAAGCAGTGCAAGCTTGGGCTGCGGGCGTCGCACCTTGGGTAGAAATGAATCCGATTTTGCTCAAGCCACAAGGAGACATGACTTCTCAATTGATTGTCAAGGGCCGGGCGATCGCTAATGTACGAGCATCTCAATATTATGAACAGTATTTCGATATCGGCTGGCAAGCTATTCGGGAATCTTTAGAATTTCTCTGCCAAGAATTTGACATGATTGTGTGTGAGGGAGCCGGCAGCCCTGCTGAGATTAATCTCAAACACCGCGATTTAACAAATATGCGGGTAGCTAAATATTTAAAGGCTCGAACTTTGCTAGTAGTTGATATCGATAGGGGCGGTGCTTTTGCTCACATTATCGGTACTTTGGAATTGCTCGATCCCGACGAACGAGCTTTAATTAAAGGATTCATTATTAATAAGTTCCGAGGACAAAAATCCATCTTAGATCCGGGCCTGACTTGGCTAGAAGAAAGGACGGGAATCCCGGTAGTTGGGGTGATTCCTTGGATAGACGAAGTGTTTCCCTCAGAAGATTCTCTCGATTTGCTCGATCGGCGTTCTCCTAATTCTCAAACCGACATCAATATTTCGGTTATCCGCCTGCCCCGAATTTCCAATTTTACTGACTTTGACCCCCTAGAGTCGGAAACTAGCGTCACAGTCAAATATGTCAGCCCAAAAGACCAGTTAGGCCATCCAGACGCCGTTATTTTACCAGGCTCTAAAACTACAATTGCCGATTTGCAGGTGCTACGCCAAACAGGTATGGCAAAAGCTATTCAAAATTATTTAGTAGCTGGCGGTACAGTCATGGGAGTTTGCGGCGGCTTTCAGATGCTGGGACAAAGTATCACCGATAAAGAAGGCATTGAGGGAGAAAAGGGAGAATTTCCAGGATTGGGGTTGCTGCCTTTGAAAACTGCGATGGCACCGAACAAAATTGCCCGCCAACGAATCGTAACATCTAACTATCCTCAACCGGGTTTGCCAGTTTCCGGTTACGAAATTCATCAAGGAAAAACGCAAATCCTAGAGTCAGATTTGACTCAACCGCTATTTGACGATGCTAGTTTAGGCATTGTCAATACTTCTCAATCAATTTGGGGTACATACCTGCACGGCATCTTTGACAACGGAGCTTGGCGACGAGCTTGGTTAAATCACTTGCGGCAGCAGCGGGGACTCCGCGCATTGCCTACAGGTATTCCTAATTACCGAGAACACCGAGAAACTCTGTTAGACTCTCTAGCAGATACCGTGGAAAAGCATTTAGATATAAGGCATATTTTAGGTTAACTGTTGACTGTTGACTGTTGACTGTTGACTGTTAACTATTGTTTGTTAGACTTGAGGTTCAAATTCAATGACAAAAGTTTGTTTTTTACCTGATAACGTGACAGTTGAAGCTGAACCGGGAGAGCTTTTATTAGATGTAGCCAAACGTGCAGGGGTTTCTATTCCTACTGGCTGCCTCATGGGTTCTTGTCACGCTTGCGAAGTAGAAATTGATGACGGAGATACGATTTGTGCTTGTATTTCCGGCATCCCTTCGGGGAAAAAGCAAGTGACAATTAATCTGTATGTTGACCCGACTTGGTAATTTGTTAGTTGACGGTTGACTGACAACTGACAACTGACTAAATTTTTTGCCATTCTTGCTGTTTCTTGCGAGCAGATTGCAGCCATTTTTGGGATTCGGGATAAACAGTGGTTCCGGGTTTGACAGATTCTAATTGATTGATAATTTGTTGCAACTGGCTGAGGGAGTAACCGGGATTTTGAGAATTCACATCTTTTTGCAAGTTTGCCAACAAGCTTTTAGCTTCTAGCAAGGCTTTTGCAGAATCTTTTTCTGCTGCCAGTCTAATCTGGGTAATTCCTAAATTTTTTTGATATTCAGCGAGTTTAGTTTGAGCGTCGAGATAACCAGGGTTATCGACAGAAATCAATTTTAGTCGGTTAATTCCTTCTTGCCATAATTCTGCTATTTGCTCCCACTGTGCGGCGGGATGGGGAGGTTTTTGGGAGGCGACGGCGGCGGAGAGAGCAAATTCTTTAGCAGCTTCAATTAAGTTGTCAGCCTGCAAAGAACCGGTGGCGATGCCACCCATTGCTTGAAAGTCTCTTTCTGCTGCTTTGAGTGTTTTTTTAGCCGTTTCTCCTGCGAGGGTTTCGGCAGGAATTTGATTGAGTTGATCGATCGCACTTTGCCAATTTACCGTCGCTTTTTGTCTATCCGCAGCAGTTTTGGCTTGCTGATACTCCTGTTTCGCGGCTTTTAGCGTTTGTTCGACTTGATTTAATTGAGTAAAAGCATTTTTTTGCTGGAAAATCTGAGCCTCCATCCGCCCCACATTTTTGCGGGCGGCTTCAAATTCATCGACTGTAAACCGCCAACTGCAGCGGAAAAAAGAGCAGTACCTCTTTGGGTAATAGCCGAGGAACCAGACTGGTAAGGCGTCGAGGTGTTTTTGCGCCTCTTTTGCTTTAATTTCGCCCAAGTCAAAATCAGCGACAGCCGTGGCTTTATTGATTAGTTGATCGGATTGTTCCACAAGGGCGATCGCCTGCCGGTAATTGCTATCCATACTGATAAAACTCGGCAGCAACAATATCGGCATTGTCTTCGCCACGGGCCAGCGAATCATGGGAAAAGGTAGATTAATCAGCCAAATTATCCCCGCAGCACTTCCCAGCAAACTCCCAGCAAAGATGATTTTACCGAACAATCCGGGCGGGCGGTTGGCTTTGACGGCAGCTTTGAGAGCTTGTTCGCTGAAGTTGGGAAATTCGTCTTTGAAGGTATCGCGGATTTCTTCTCTTGACGCGAAAGTGCCGTTTTGCAAGCGTAATTTCTCTAACCGCTTGATTACCATCCGTCGGTAGACATCACCGGCTAGACTATCAGCCGCCGCGCACTTGTCAACTTCGGCCCGCAAAATTTCAAAAGCTCGATCGGTAAGACGCGCCATAAAACTCACCTATTCCCTTTTAATTATTTTACAGGTTCCAGTCTAAATAATTGTTAAAATATATAAAGCCCACATCAAATAATCCGAATTAACTTCATGCCCACTGCTTTAATCACTGGTGCTTCTGGTGGAATTGGTGCAGCCTTCGCCGCCGAATTAGCCAAACGCCAGCACAATCTAATCTTGGTAGCTCGATCCGAAGACAAATTGCAACAGCTAGCTGCTACACTGCAACAGGAATTCAATATTTTAGTCGAAATTATCGTTCAAGATTTGACCGCACCGGGCGCTGGAACTGCTGTATTTGACGCGGTTGTTAAAAAAGGTTGGACGGTAGATTTGTTGGTAAATAATGCGGGTTTTGGCGATTATGGTGTTTTTGCAGATCGCCCGCTTGACAAACAAGTAAACATGGTGCAACTAAATATTGTAGCATTAGTTGAACTATCGCACTTATTTTTGCAGGGAATGCGGCAGCGAAAAGCAGGAAGTATCATCAATGTTGCCTCCATCGCAGCTTTTCAACCGATGCCGTACTTGTCGATGTATGCAGCGACTAAAGCTTTTGTTTTAAGTTTCAGTGAGGCGCTTTGGGCGGAAAACAAAGATTTAGGAATTGGCGTTTTGTGCCTTTGTCCAGGGCCGACAGAATCGGACTTTTTTGCAGTAGCTGAATTCCCTAAATCAATGGCATCCAGCAGCGGGCAAAAACTCGTTCCTGCGGCGGAAGTAGTGCGAGATGCTTTGAAAGCTTTAGAAAAAAATGAGTCTAATGTTGTGACAGGGGGAATTCCCAATCAAATCATTGCAAATATGCCTCGATTGATGCCACGAGAATTTTTGGTGAAGTCGGTAGAAAAGGTGTTTCGGGCGAAAGAGTAATTACGAAGGAAGTAGTCTACGGGATTTAACGGATTTAAACGAGGTGGGTTCTACGAAAGTTCGGCAACAGATTGTGGACGAGATTTAACCCATTTAGCAGAGATCAGGAAAAAGGAACAGGGAAAAGAATTCCCAATTCCCTATGACTACTTCCGAGAATTATAAATATCGAGTTAACTGCACTCGATAGCGTTCCTTCTTAGTAACAGCAACTTCCCCAATTTCCAATCTTCCCTTACCGGTAACAGCAATTAAATCTCCAGACTTGACATTATAACTAGCTTGAGTAACGTCTTTCCAGTTAACTCGCACGTCGCCGCTGTCAATTAAATCGGCCATTTTGCTGCGAGACATTGCGAACCCAGCCGAGGCGACAGCATCCAATCTCATGGATGCTTCAACCGTTGTCATTTCTTTCTTTTTGGGTTCTCTAATTTTGAGTTCGCTCAACTCAATCCGCCGCGTTTGCACAGGAACCGATCGCACTTGCTGCAAACTCATCTCCAAATACTCTACCATCTCCGGCATGACAATAGCTTGCGCGCCGCGTTCTCCCAAAACAATCACATCGCCAGTTTTCTCGCGGACAATTCCCGTACCCAACATCGCCCCCAAAAAGTCGCGGTGAGAAGCTGTATCGAACAAGAAATTGCCAGCGATTTCTACCGCAGCAACGTTAACACTAGCAGAGTCGATCGGGATATCCGATCGCGCGATCGCAATTCTTTGTCTTTCAGCTTGCGGGTAGCCGCCCCAAGCCACTAATTCCACGTCTGTTAAGCGCTTAAATACCGTCAGAGTGTCCGCCAATTCTGGAGGCGACAGAAAATCAGTCTGAGTAACTTCCCAAGTTTTTATGGCTTGTTCGGCTTGGTCGATCGCCCGCGCGACACATTCGCGGTTTTCGATGCCTTTTAACAGTTCTTCTCTTTGTAACATCAGTTAATGCTAGATTCTAATTTGAAATTGCAAAGTTTGCTGTAACTAAAAAGTCTACTTTTTTAACAGTCGCACTAATTTAATTATAGTCTAAAATCATCAAATAACGATTTTATGATTTTAGTTGCTGGTAAAGCTGATATGATGAGCACGATTATTGTACCAAATCTATGAAGTCTTCGAGTTAAAATTTTTGCAGGATCTCGATCGAGTATGGCAGCAAAATTGTCCACCCAACTACTTATTTTTCTTCACCCGCAAATACAGTTCTTCCATCGCTTCAATAAACGAACCATCCTTGTGCCAAAACTGTGGAAAATCTCCCTGTTTCTTCACCACGATCGCACTTACCCCACTTTGCGCTGCCACCTCAATCGTCTGCGGTAATCGCTTCGCACCATGCCAAAACTCTTTCAGGCTGACCGTTTGCGCCTCACTGGCGATCGCCTGCGTGTAATAGGAATCCACCGCCACAGGAGCCGCTGCATCAGCCGTTAACTCGGCAGAAAGCGCCAAGCCCAAAGGCGTTTTTGCTAATTCGCGGTGCAGCACTTCCTTAGAAAGCCCCCGTAATTCAAACAGTAAAAATGGATCTTTGTCCAATTCGGCCGCCACCAAATAATAAACTCCGGCAATATGTTTGCAGGGATTGCTATAGTCTGGGCAAGAGCAAGTAGTCTTAAAGTCCTCGCGGCTGCTGGGTAAAAGGTGCAATCCGAGGGGTGAAAAAGCCTTTTCAATATTGTCGGGCATTTCGTTGAGCAGCAGCCGAGAAATGAAGCTGGCTTTTGATGCCATTTGGGCGATCGCCACTTTCCACTGTGCCTGACTAATCGCCTGAAACTCAATTTTAGTTTTGTAGAGTGGCTCCTTATAAACCCCAAAATAAGGATTTACCGACCCCCTTACTTCTGCCATCACTAAGCCATCATTAATCTTAAAGCTTTTTACTTTGTCATTCCGTGCATAGGAACGTCCCCGTCCGAGTCGCCCAGAATCTGTAAATCTTTCTAACGCATCGATAAATTTATTACCCCACCAAGTTCGAGTAAATTGTGACATATTTTTTTGTTTCTCCTAATCTAGAACCGCATTTTTATTGAGCCTAATTAATTTCTTAAATGCCTCATTATCCAACTCAGTCAACCACGACTCATCCGCACCAATAATTGACCCTGCCAATTTCTTTTTGTCTTCAATCATTTGGTCAATCTTTTCTTCCAAAGTGCCAATTGCCACAAACTTATGCACAAACACATTTTTTTGCTGTCCGATCCGAAACGCCCGATCCGTTGCCTGATCTTCCACCGCCGGATTCCACCAGCGATCGAAATGGAACACGTGATTGGCTTTTGTCAGCGTAATTCCCACGCCGCCCGCCTTCAGTGACAGAATAAATACCGAAGGTTCAGACTCTGGATCTTGAAACTCTGAAATCATCCGTTCCCGTTTTTCGCGACTGGTTCCCCCGTGGATGTAGTAAGTGTTGTAATGTAGCGTTTGTTTGATATATTTTTCCAACGCGCTTCCCAGTTCTGTAAACTGCGTAAATACCAATAAACTTTCGCCTTCTGCTTTGACTTCCTCAATCATCTCGATCAGCCGTTCCAGTTTGTGCGATCGCTCTGGTGTAAACTCACTTTCATCTTGCAAAAACTGGCGCGGATGGTTACAAATTTGCTTCAGCTTCAGCAGTGTCGCCAAAATCATCCCCTTGCGCTGCATCCCTTCCGCCGCGTCAATTTCTTGTTCTACCTCTTTGACGATCGCTTCATAAAGCGAAGCTTGCTCGCGGGTGAGATTGCAGTAGAGCTTTTGCTCAACTTTGTCGGGGAGATCCTGAATAATCGACTTATCGGTTTTCAGGCGCCGGAGAATAAAGGGTTCCACTAATTTTTTGAGCGCTGCCGATTGCGTGCGACTCCCATTTTTTTGAATCGGGATCTCAAACAACTTCCGAAACTGCGCCTCTTTACCCAGATAGCCCGGATTGAGGAAATTAAAAATTGACCATAAATCCAGCAATCGATTTTCCACGGGTGTTCCAGTCAATGCTAGTCGATGGGTAGCGGGTAACTTTAAAATCGCCTTGGTTTGCGCCGCTTTCGGATTTTTAATATTCTGGGCTTCATCAATTACTAAGCGATGCCACGCTACGCTGCTCAACAGTTTCTCGTCTTTGCGCGCCAAGGTAAAAGAAGTAATCAACATATCACAATCTTGGACGGCGGTTTTGAATTCCTTGGCGTCTTGCAAGCGCCCAGGGCCGTGGTGTATGAGCGATCGCAATTCTGGAGCAAATTTTTCCATTTCCTTTTGCCAGTTACCAACTACGGATGTGGGCGCAATTAGCAGCGTGGGTAGAACCGAAGGTGCGATCGCTTTTTCTGTCTTTTTTTCTGTCTCTTTTGTAGTTGATAAAACTTCCCGCTCTTGCAATAAGCGAGCAATTACCTGCGCCGATTTACCCAAACCCATATCATCGGCTAGACAGCCATTTAATCCCAAACTTTCCAAATAACTCAACCAAGAAACGCCCCGCTTTTGGTAATCCCGTAGCTTGCCTTCAAACTTTGCTGGATCTGCAATTAACTCTAACCGACTCTTATCGTTCAGCTTCTCCAACATATCCGATAAAGCCCGATCGCGCTCAACCTCCAACTGTTCGCTCGCTTCTCCTTCTGCCGTCAACTTCATAAAGTCAATCAGGCTTAACTCGGGGTTTTCTTGGCGATGTTTTTTCCAAAACTCCAACATCTCCTGCATCTTGTCTTTGTCCAGTTCCATCCATTGTCCTCGGAACTGCACCAGCGGTGTTTTGCTATTTACTAACGCTTGCCATTCTTGTTCGCTAACCCGTTCACCCCCGATCGCCAATTCATATTGATATTCCACCAAGGAATCAGCCGAAAACAATCCTTTGCTCTTGATTGCAGCGCTCTTGCTGCCCTTCCCTTTGACTTGCAGGCGAATCTTCGCCCGTTGTCGTCCCTTCGGCGTCCACCAAGCGGGGACAATCACTTTGTATCCGGCATCTTCTAATACCCAAGCGGACTCGCTGAGAAAGGTGAAAGCATCATCTAAGCTGAGGGTAATGTTAACGGGTTTGTCGGTTTCTAGCCCTTGCCAAAGTTGGGGATAAATGCGGGCAGCGTAGCCGAGATTTGTCAGCAAATGTTGTTCAAAGTTGTCTCCGAATTGTGTTTGCAACTGTTTTTGTTGAGTCGATCGCGATCGCCAATAATCCTGCAACGGCATCCGCAGAGACGGGTCTTTTTTCGCAGCCGCCTGAAACTCTAAAACCCAAGGCTGTTCGGGGTTTTCGGGGGATTGTAGTTGAAAGCAGAGGGAGAATGAGTCAGCAGATTGATTGCGCGTAATGCGATCGCGCCAGGTTTGCCATTGCCGGTATTGATCGAGGCTTACTGGCGCGATTTTTCGTGTTTGGTTGAGGCAGATTTGGAGTAAAGAATCCGCAATCTTATTTTCAAACGATGCTGGGATGGGGGTTTGAGTGACAATTTCCGCGATCGCACACTCGGAAAAATGCCGCAGCAACCGTTCGCGATCGTAAAACTTTGGTGTATCTTGTAGCTGGATCTTCCGAAAACCGGACACACAAACTAAAGGCATCCATTCAACATACCGTTGTAAATCAGTTTCGTACTGTGTTGAAACAATTTCCCATCCCGGATAAATCTCAAAGCTGGGTGCAATTTTGGCAGGTGTTTTTGGAGTTTTTGCAGTTGTTTTGGTTTTTGTCTCGCCCGCTTTCTTACGGCCGCGCGTGGCTTTCTCAGCGGGTTCGGATGTTTCGATGGGTGCGATCGCGATCGGAGCAGTTTCTCGATAGCGCAACGCCGGAATATAATGATCTTTCAGAACAATGTGCTTAAAATTTTGGGTGTAATGATACCAAAATAGCAAGTCTGAACCAAACTGAACTTCTGCTAAATCGTAGAGGGCAAAAAAATGCAGATCGTTCAATACTTTAGTCAAAGTGTGGGTGGCGATG
>NZ_JAUBQR010000102.1:0-21927 GCF_036701385.1 Microcoleus sp. Pol12B4
ATAAATCCTCAGCATTTAAGAAATTGGTTTGCTAACTGTTGCTATTGTACCTCATAACAGCGGAAAACGCTGTAATAGAATATCCGTTGAATTGTCCCAAATCTGACGATCTGGGCGGGTTTACGCTTTTCTCTAGCTGATATTATATATTGTTGATGAACCCGCCCCAGAAGAGTTATAGTTAATTTAACGCACATAATATAACAGATTCTCTTAACTTTTTTTAACTCTCAACTTTTGCGAAATCGGAAGTTTGATCGCAAATTCTGTTCCCCGGCCAACTTCTGAATGACACTCCAAATTTCCGCCGTGGGTGTCTTTAACTATTTGGTAACTAATCGACAATCCCAAACCAGTGCCACTGCCGATCGGTTTGGTAGTAAAAAACGGGTCAAATATCCTTGACTGAACTTCGGGACGGATACCGGGCCCGGTGTCAGAAATCCGCACACACACTTGATTTTCTCGGCTGACTTCAGTAACAATGCGAATTTGGTTAACTTTGCAAGTACAGTTCGCTGATGACTCTTCCACAGCGTCGATCGCATTCAACAACAAATTCATAAATACCTGGTTTAATTGAGCCGGATAACACTCGATTTTTGGCAGTGTGCCGTAATTTTTAATAAGTTGAATTTCCCGACGTTTTTGCTGTGACTGCAATCGGTGCTGCAAAATCACCAAAGTGCTCTCTATACCTTCATGAATGTCTATTATTTTGCGAGCTGTTTCATCAAGTCTCGAAAAGTTTCGCAAAGACAGCACTATCTGTTTAATTCGGTTAGCACCTTCTTGCATTGAAGCCATGATTTTAGGAAAATCTTCAGCGATAAAATCTACCTCGATTTCTGCCAATTCTTGAGCTATTTCAGGAACTGGTTCGGGATAGTGTTGCTGATAAAGACTGAGCAATTTTAGTAAATCGCAAGCGTACTGTTTGGCGGGAATAATATTGCCGTAGATGAAGTTGACAGGGTTATTTATTTCGTGGGCCACTCCCGCTACCATTTGCCCGATACTTGACATTTTTTCGGATTGAATTAGCTGGGATTGAGCATTTTTTAAGTATTCCAGAGTTTGTTCTAGCTGTTGCGCTTTTTCTCGTTCTCGCAGTTCGCTAAGCAGCAACTCTGCTTCGGCTTGTTTGCGATCGCTAATATCCATTACTGTTCCCAACAGTTTGATTACTTCCCCGGTTTCGTTAAAAACAGCTTCCCCTCTTCCTTCCACGTATAGGATTTGACCGCTAGGATGAAGAAATCGGAACTCTCTTTTGTAGGAAATGCCTTGCGAGATAGTGAGGGTGACAGTTTTTTGAAACACGTCTCTGTCGTCGGGATGACACATCTTTAAAAGTTTTGCAGATGTCGGTTCAGTTGCACTTGAGTCAAGACCAAAAATGCGGAACACTTCTTCTGACCAAGTAATTTTATGAGTTACTAAATCAAATTCCCAACTGCCGATATGGGCAATTTTCTGGGCGGCTGCTAGACTAGCTTCGCTCTGTTGAAGTTTAAGTCGCTGTTGTTTATCTTGTTCGAGAAGATTCGCTTGAGCGATCGCAATTCCCATTTGTGCTGCCACAGCTTTCAATAATCTGATCTCATCTTGTGTCCAGTTACGCGGGGAATCGTACTGGTGCAAGCATATCATTCCGTTGGCTTTTCCCTGGTAGGAAGTGCGGATGGATATCATCGACTTCAAACCTATTTGACAGCACAAATCTCTGACATTTTCTAGCAGAGGATCGGAAAACACATCATCAGAAACTACAGCTTGATCTTGAGACAATATAAACTGAACATGAGGATTGCCCTGTACGGTAATTTGTAAATCCAAAAGCGATTTTGATGTGGCTTTTCTGTACTCAGCGACATTAAAAATTTGGGGAAATAGATTTTCTTTGTAAGTGTGAATCAAGCAGTAATCGGCATTAAAAATTCTACCTATTTGGGCTGTCGCTGTTTGAAAAACTTGCTCTGGATTTAAGCTGTAGCGGATTTCGAGAGTAATTGTTTCTAGCAGAAATCTTTGCTTGATTTGCCGTTCCAAAGCAGCTAAAGCTGTTTTAAGTTCTAGTTCTGCTTGTTTGCGAGCGCTAATTTCAGCAGCAGTTCCCAGAATTTTCCAAGGTTTGCCCTGCGGTGTTCTGGCAAACACGCTCTCCCGGCTGCAAAACCACCGATATTCACCATTCTTCTGCTGTATCCGGTATTCAAAATCAAAACTTTCGCCATCTTTTGCTACCTCAAGCTTTTTTCTTTGTTCGGAGAATGCAGGCATATCGTCAGGGTGTATTAACTTAGGAATAAAAGTGGCTGCCATCTGCTGTATTTCTTCAAACGTGTAGCCAATATCGCTATAAATTTCGCGGTTGACGTAGAGACTTCTCTCTTCTATCAAATCGTAAACGTATAATAGATTAGGATTCGTTTTAATTACTGCCGACAGCCAGTGCTGGCTTTCTCGTAGTTGTGCTTCGATCCGCTTACGTTCTTCTATTTCAGCTTCGAGCAGCGCATTTTTGGCTACAAGTTCCTTAGAAAGCCGACTGAGCAGCAGTTGATTTTCGACGCGAGCCACGACTTCTTCTATTTCAAACGGTTTAGTAATGTAATCTACCGCCCCCAGCGAAAAAGCTTTAACTTTATCAAAAACTTCATTTAAAGAGCTGATAAAAATCACAGGAATATCTTTCGTTTTCGGAGAAGCTTTTAGCTGTTCGCAGACTTGATAGCCATCCATACCGGGCATCATGATGTCCAGCAAAATCAAATCCGGTGGACTCGATAGAGCAAAGTTGAGAGCTAATTTGCCATCTCGTGTCGGCCGCAGTTTATATCCCCGCTTAGACAAAAGCCGGGATATAAGTCGCAAGCTTTCTGGATTGTCGTCCACCATTAAAATATTTTCTGGAAAAGCACTTTTTGGAAGTCTAATTGTTTCTCGTCTTGGATTTTTATCGTCAGTTGTATTCACAGCAGACCCTCAAATTATTCAAATTTTTTATGTAGGAATACTTTTAAGTCATTAACCGTTTGTAGCTAACGCTCTTAGGTAAACCAGCACAACTTTTGGGTAGATAGCACACTCCTAAATTATTTGTAATTATATCAAAAATAAGAATAGTTTGAAAATGTGTGGAAATCTAATTATCGCAGCCCATCAAGAAAACAGCCGAGATTCATCAAATCACAGGCTCAGCAAGCAAGTTTGATTAAAGGTAAAATTTTTACAATGTCTAGAAATCGGTTTCGCCTGCCTTTATCTGGGGGATCGCTATTGTGTATTCTAAGTAAATATCCTTAGTCGAAATTACAATTAAAAACCTCCCCGATCAGTGGTATCAACTTAAGACTAAAATCCTTTGTTTCTCTAGTTTTTATCCAAGTCTTGAGTCCGGTAAATCCCCTTTCTTAAGCAAGGCTAGGAGAATTTAGGCATAATTGTCAAACAGTATACCGTTACTATATTTGAGCTTAAGTTGACACCCATGGACCCTGAAACACTCCTACAATATCTTATATTTTATTTACACAGTCCGGCGGCTGATTTATGGTATCTTTGTCTCAGCCTGCAATTCCCCACAAGCGGCGTACACGGCTTTCACGTTATACCAATTCAGAAAAATTCTAGCGATTTCTAAAGCTAACTGCGGCTTACCTTGGTCAATCAACCACTGCAAAAAAGGAGTCATTGTCCGCTCGTTCAGCATCCCACCTAATGATAAAAATCCCCACAGTATTTGGTGCAAAACAGTCATTTGAATCATCATCCGCACTTCCCAGTTAGGATGCTTTTGATAAAACAAAACTCCCATTCTCCCGCGCTGAATTTCTCGGTCAATCATGCCCGGAATTTGCTCTAAACTAAAAGGTGGGTGCCAGTGATAGCCGACAGCAGCCGGACATTTAATCAATTTTAAACCTAATTTTTTCAACCTCACACCTAACTCTAAATCTTCCCATCCGTACAGTTGAAAGCGAGTGTCAAACAGTCCAGCAGCCAGCAGCCAGTGCCGGGCGATCGCGACATTTCCCGTAGCAAAATAAGCAGCCGAAAAATCGGTTATTTTGTAGGGTTCCGAAGTAGGATTATCGAAATTACAAGTATTAATCACGCTGCCGTAAGTAAAAACCGCATCAGTATCTTTGTAACTCTGTAGCAAAGCATCTGCATGGGCTTGCAAAAAATGCTCTGTTACCACCAAATCGCTGTCAATAAAAATAATCGTATCGCCCTTAGCATCTTCAACGCCTAAATTGCGCGCAGCGGCGGGGCCTTGGTGACATTGGGCGATCGATCGCACATGAGGCAACAAGTCGGCATCTGCAGCCAACCACTCCAGCGTCCCGTCCGTCGAGCCGTCGTCCACCACAATTATTTCATACTCTCTCACAATCTCACCGAACTGCTGATTTTCCAAAGCCAGTAGACATTTTGCCAAAATCGGTTTACGATTATACGTCGGAATCACAACACTAAAAAACACGGTTTTCCCCATCTCCACAGTTACCGTATCCCACGGTAGCAGATTTTCCGCAGCAACTCCCCCGGAAAATAGCAAAGTTTAGCAAAAAAAGAATATATAAATCTGTACTATTTCTGACAAGAATCGATCTCAATTAGGTGCATAATGAAAAGTCGGTTAAATCGGAGATCTTGTACCATTCTCAAGAACAGGCATCTTGCCTGTTCCACAAAAATGATATTTTTTTGTGGGGAGTAGGGGTTGGGCATCTTGCCCGCCCTGAAAAGCTTAGTGACAATGGTGCAAGATGTCAGTTAAATTCAGGATGTAAAGAGCAATGAGTCGCGCTAAAAAAGTTGTGCTAGCATATTCGGGCGGAGTCGATACCTCTGTCTGCATTCCTTACCTCAAAAACGAGTGGGGTGTGGAAGAGGTAATTACTCTGGCTGCGGATTTGGGACAGGGAGACGAATTAGAACCGATCCGCAAAAAAGCTTTAGCATCCGGTGCTTCGGAATCTTTAGTTATTGATGCTACCGAAGAATTTGTCAAAGACTATGCGTTTCCAGCGATTCAAGCTAACGCACTTTACGAAAACCGTTATCCCCTTTCGACTGCCCTGGCTCGCCCGCTGATTGCTAAATTGTTAGTAGAAGCGGCAGAAAAGTACGGTGCAGATGCGATCGCCCATGGTTGCACAGGTAAAGGAAACGATCAGGTGCGGTTCGATGTGTCGATCGGCGCGCTCAACCCCAAGATTAAAATCTTAGCACCAGCGCGGGAGTGGAAAATGAGCCGCGAGGAAACAATCGCATACGGCGAGAAATGCGGTATTCCGTCGCCAGTAAAAAAGTCTTCCCCTTACAGTATCGATCGCAACTTATTGGGAATGGCAATTGAAGCCGGAATCCTCGAAGATCCTTGGGCGGAACCCCCAGAGGAAGTTTATTTGATGACAAAGGCGATCGAACAAACTCCTGACACACCCGAATACATAGAAATCGGTTTCGATTGCGGGAATCCTGTCAGTTTGAACGGCAAAGATTTATCACCAGTCGCCCTAATTTCCCAACTCAACGAAATAGTTGGAAACCACGGAGTCGGCCGGATTGACATGATTGAAAACCGCTTAGTCGGGATTAAATCGCGGGAAATTTACGAAACACCAGCGATTTTAGTTTTGATGCAGGCGCACCGAGACTTAGAAAGTTTGACGCTGACAGCAGATGTGACGCGGTACAAACGCGGCATCGAAGAAACCTACAGCCAAATGATTTACAACGGTCTTTGGTACAATCCTTTGAAAACCGCTTTAGACGCATTTATTCAGGACACGCAAAAGCGAGTAACTGGAACCGTGCGGCTCAAACTATTCAAAGGAAATGCGACAATTGTTGGTCGCAAATCTGAAAATTCTCTCTACAGTTTCGACTTAGCAACCTACGGCGCCGAAGACGAATTCGATCACAAAGCTGCTGAAGGATTTGTCTATGTTTGGGGGCTACCAACGCGCATTTGGTCGGAGAAAAATAGAGGTTATAAATAGGAGCAAATTAGGGTTAAAAACCTGATGTTAAGCCGCCCAATCGAATTCGGATTAACACAATTCGATCTTAACTTGCCGAATCGAATTGGGGGCTACACAAGCAAAGTTCGCCTTCGCGGAATTAAGAGTAGGGTGTGCTGTGCACACCTTATTTTCCGCAATCGCCCAACCTCTGCCAATTGCCTAAGTCATGAGTTAGTAATAATTGGTAATTAGTAACAGGTTGTTATCCTAACAATTTGTTAAAGTGTCTTCACACAAATTTAGCTTTGAGGTAAGGGTTGAAACCCCTGCCGGATTGCAACAGGGCTGCGCCAGGATTGCTGGGTCAACGTAAAACAGCCGATCGCTAAGATTTCTGTTTTTCCACACTTCCCAAATCCAACTTAGCCCGCAACTCTTCCTTAATCCGATTTAAAATAGAATCCTCATCCAAAGAAGACAAAATCTTGCTCACCACAGCCTTTGGGCCATCATCTCCCCAAGAAGCACCATTAGCCAAATAAGCCTTAGTAACTTGACCGATTCCGTAGGAAGAAACCCCCGCGATCGCAGCTTGCGTCACCGCCACAGACAAATAAGGCCCTAAAGCCAAACCCCCCGTCGTCGGCGTCGCCAAACCCAACAATCCTTTCAACGAGCTCAAACCAAAATTAGCCAACAATTCGCCCGCAGTAATCCCCCCCATACTAATCGCAATCTTTTGCAGCAATTCCACCGCACCTGCTTCCGTCATCGCAATGCCGTAAACTTTAGATAAAGTTAAGATCATCACCACATCAATTACCGCACCGCTAAGAATATCAACTACAGTAATTGGATTAAGTGCGATCGCCACCGATTTCGTCATTACCGCGTTCCAAATAATTCGATTAGCCGCCTCATCTCGAATTTCCATTTTTCGCTGCACCAACTGCTCGTTAATATCCCCTGCACAGAGCATCGTATTCAGCGCGACCAAAGATTTGCCTTCTCGGTCTAAAATCTCCAAAATCTTTAATTTTAAATCTTGCACTTGTGGCAAACTGCGAGTCATTTGCACGCCCATACTTCCGTCGGGACGGCGCACCGCCCTCGCCGTCAAAGGCGAAGCCGCCGCCATCACAATTTCATCGGGAGACAACAATTCTCTTACGCGCTCGTCTCGAATTTTATGATAAATTGCCAGCCTGTCTGCATCAGGATACTGGTCAATTTTATTAAACACTAATAACATCGGTTTTCCGGCTTCCCGCAACTGCGAAAGTGCTGCGTATTCCACCTTTGTAATATCGCCAGCAACTACAAACAAAATCAAATCTGCTTGTTGAGCAACACGACGGGCTAAAAGTTCGCGAGTTTCGCCGTCAACTTCATCTATTCCCGGAGTATCGACTAATTCAACTTGCGACAAACGGTAAATAACGGGCGAAAGTCGATCTGGCAAATTCTTATCAATTCCCTCTCCGACATCCCACTGACCGATAGTCGTGGTGCGAGTCACCCCGTGAGTCGGGCCAGTTTCAAACACATTTTGACCTAGCAGCGCGTTCAAAACCGAAGATTTTCCCCTTCCCACCATCCCAAACACAGCTATTTGCACGCAAGCGCGCTCTAGCTTGTCGAGCATTTTCTCCAACCCGCCAATTTCCGGTTCCAGTCCAGTTCGCTCTTGAACTGTCAAGTCGAGATTTTCTACTATATCTCGCAGAGCATCTTTAGCGTGGCGCAGGTTGAGTTCTGCCTGAATGTCTGCGAAGCTTAAAATTGTGTCATCTAATTCGCGATCGACATTTGAAAAATCGGAGGCTTCAGTCATTGTTACCTGAGGTTATAGCTTTGCTTTACTTAAAGTTTCAACCCATACCATGCCATTCTAGCTTTTTCCGTCTGCTTTGTACATTAGGGCTAGGGCAATGGTGTGTTTATAATCCGGGTAGGGACACAGCATTGCTGTCTCCCTACATATCTCATGTAAAACCTGTTTAATTTACAACAATGATTAACCGCCTCCAAATAATAGCCAGTTATCCATTTCCTTTACGTGTAATAATTTTCCTCTTAATCTTGCTAGCAATTTGGCTGCCGCTAGCAGCACCAATTTATCTCTTAGTTAAAGATACTAACCTAGCAACTATTCTGACAATGGGATTGTTGTTTACTGAGTTTCTGTTCCTAGTGCCGCGCTGGGGAAAACAGGTTTACGGACAAACCCAATTACTCAAAAGTTACGGTTTAATCAATACGCGAAAAAACGGTTTTGAGCTTTTAATCGGATTGGCGATCGGGCTTTTGCTCACTTTCAGCTTATTTGCGGTGCAAGGGCTGTTCGGCTTAGTCGCGTGGCAAAATTCTGATAATTTGCCGAGAATCATCGCAGAAGGGCTGTTAAGCGCCCTAGGAGTCGGTTTTGCCGAGGAGTTGGTATTCCGTGGTTGGTTGCTGGACGAGTTACAGCGGGATTACAATTATAGAATATCTCTGTGGGCGAATAGCCTGGTGTTTGCCCTATCTCATTTTATCAAACCTGTCGCGGCCATGCTGCGGAGTTGGCCGCAGTTTCCGGGGTTGTTTTTGCTGGGTTTGATTCTGGTTTGGGGAAAAAGATCGCGCCAAAATCGCCTCGGTTTGTCGATCGGGCTTCATGCAGGTTTAGTCTGGGGATATTACATGATTAACATCGGGCAGTTAGTGCGATATTCGGCATCTGTTCCCGACTGGGTGACAGGAGTTAACGGCAATCCGCTAGCTGGGGCGATCGGGCTGTTGTTTTTGAGTGTCTTGGCCTTGGGAATGCGAAAAATGTCTGAACATTCCAAAGGTTTCAAGTAAGGACAAAGAGTCCTTATTTGCCACAACTTTGAGGAATAAAGTCCTCACTACCACCCAACTTATTCAGGAATTTATAAACTTATGAAACTCAGCATCTTTGGCACTGCTACACTGTTAATGTATACAGGTTTGTTAGATCGGGCAAACGCACAAAATACCGCACAAGTCAAGCCAAATAATTCTTTAGTTCAAGTGCAGCAAACGCGAGAACAAGTTCTCAATGCTTGCATCCAGAATCAGGTTGAAACCCTGCCAAATCCTTTTACCG
Source organism: Microcoleus sp. Pol12B4 (assembly GCF_036701385.1). NCBI lineage: Bacteria > Bacillati > Cyanobacteriota > Cyanophyceae > Oscillatoriales > Microcoleaceae > Microcoleus > Microcoleus sp. Pol12B4. Next base: position 9,097 of record NZ_JAUBQR010000102.1, read on the forward strand.
ATGTACCTTCCAATCACTGGGCTTACAAAGCTGTTTTGACAATGTATTATTGCGGGGCTTACCGAGAAGGGACGCCACCTGCTTTAATTAAAGAATCACTGGAATCGGGATCTCCTATTAGAGAAAGTGTGCCTTCCCGATTCCCTTTTCCCTTCCCATTACTATGATTTTAAAACTCAGCTGCAGGCAACGCCAGAACAAATTCTCCCTGCTGGCGTGCAGAATCAGATTGAAACCCTGCCCACTGCTTTTACCGATGTACTTTCTTATCAGTGGGCTTACAAAGCTGTTTTGACAATGTATTATTGCGGGGCTTACCGAGAAGCGACGCCACCTGATTTGCTCACAAACCGCCGATTTATAAAAGTGAATGCAAAGAAGGTGAATTAGACAAAAAAGTGACTATTCAGATATCAACTGCTAACAACACTAATTCCTGCGGCCGCCGGCGATTCGAGCTTGTGCTTCTTCACCACAATTTGCACATCGTACCCTAACGCATTTAAAAATCGAAACAACCTTTCTGTTGAAAAACCTGTCAGCTTCCCTCTCATCAACGCTGACACCTTTGGCTGGTCAATTCCTAATACTTCTGCTGCTTGAACTTGATTCAGTTTCCTTTGACTAACGATCTCAGTTATCTGGCGTACCAATTCAGCCTTCATCAGCATTTCATCAGAATTAGGCATACCCAAATCAGCAAATATATTGCCACTACTAACTTGAATATCCATCTCTTTACTCATGATTTCCCCTTTTTTTACCTGGTCTTAGTTATTCCTGAAAAAGTAGTGATAAGAAGCCGTCTATTTCCAGCTTATTTAGAAATATAAGCTACTCTTATCACTACTGATTCCAGTCTTAATTACTCTTGAACTCTTCGTAATGTTCTTGAGCTCGTTTTAGCCTTTCTTGGATTAACTTAATATCTTGTTGCGGTGTAGCAATTCCTTTTTTAGACTTTTTCTGGAAAGCGTGCAAAACATACACTGTATCTGCAAACTTTACCGTGTAAACAGCTCGATAGGTATCGCCATCATAGTCATCGGTAATTTCTAAAACTTTTGCACTTCCAAACCCTTTGAGAGGTTTAGCAGATTGGTGTTTTCCTCCTGTTTGTGCTAGATACAGAGCATAGCCCATGATGTCATGTACATCTTCAGGAAATTCTTTAAGATCGTTGAGAGAACTTCCGACCCATACAAGAGTTTTGAGTGATATTTGTGTCATTTTTATAGTATTTTATTAAGAATTTTTTATAGTTTTGAGTGATATTTGTGTCCTTTTTACAGTATTTTATTAAGAATTTTCTCATGCTTCACCCCTTCCTGTTGTTTACGACTACACTTCTATTATGCTAGATTTAGCATAAAGTGTCAAGAGTTATTGCCAAATAAATATCAATATTAAAACTGAGCCCGAACCGTAAACGAATAATCCCCACCAGGTTCAAGCTGATAATCCCATTTTTCCAGGAAACGGTGCAGCGGTTCCTGAATCAATGCCCTACCCTGAGAAGGCTCAAGTATCAGTGTTTTTTCTGCCGTGAAACGCCACTGAAACTGCCACTCAAAATTGCCGGCAGTCACTTCACCCTCAATCGTGCCTTTTTGCCAAGATTGGCCAGTAACCCGGACATATGCAGTTGTTTCTGGCAAACGTCTCGAACTCACCTTTTTGTTTCCGCGTTTGTTTCTGCAATTGTGCGACTGTTGTAAAGGCTCATGGCTTTTTCTACTCCTTGGTGCAGACTCAGTTCCACAGCTTCTACAACCAGTTTAAGCACTTTCTCTACTAACTGACTTTCCTCTGAGGAAAATTTTCCTAAAACGAAGGAAATCGTATCTTTCTCATTTTTAGCAGCATCGTTTTGAGGTTTGCCGATGCCAATCCGCAAGCGGGGAAATTTGTCCGTGCCTAAATGAGAAATTGTCGATTTCATGCCGTTGTGTCCGCCGGCAGAACCTGCAAGCCGCATTCTCAATTTCCCGATCGGCAAATCCATATCGTCGTATACTATTAATACCGACTCCGCAGGTATTTTGTACCAATCCGTCGCCGCCCGAATCGCTTGACCCGACAGATTCATGTAAGTAAGCGGTTTCAGCAAGCGGATTTTCTGTCCCCGCGGCCGGTTTCCCTCGCCAAATATGCCTTGAAATTTGCGATTTTCCGACAGGGAAATCTGCCAAGATTTAGCCAAGGCATCGACTGCATTAAAGCCTATGTTGTGTCGGGTGCGATCGTATTTAGGTTCGGGATTTCCCAACCCAACTATTAGCTGGGGAATCACTAACTCCGCTGGTGTTTCCGACTTCTGAGTGTTGTTCATTTAACTGTCTGTGCTATCTTCCTTGGGCTTCGCCGCCGCGAGTTTTTCAGTTTCCGGTTTGCTGCTAGTGGCTACTGCTTCTTCTAACTGCTTGGCTTCCCGCGTGAACTCGGATTCAAAATCCCGCGAAGCATCTTGAAAGCCTCGAATTGCCTTCCCCATACTCCGGCCGATTTCGGGTAATTTTTTCGGACCAAATACCAATAGGGCGATCGTAAAAATAACGGCCATTTCGGGCAAACCAATGCCAAAAATATTCATGTTTTTTCTCCAGCAATTTGTTTAGTTACTTCTTGTTTATTTATGCCAAAAGTAATCGGAAAGGGTAAGGAAAAACGGGAAAACTTAGCTTTTGCCCTTTCTCCTCAACCCTAAGCTTTTACTTTTAGCCTTACTGTTTTGCGATCAATTTTTAGCGGCCTAGGCTCGACCAATCCATATCCACACTCTCCAGAATCAGAGAAGAGTTGTAGATTTGCAAAATAATCAACAAGAACACGAAAAACAGTCCAATGAACACGCTCATCAACAGCGTGGTTCCCCAGCCGGGGGCTACCTTGCCGTATTCAGAGTTAAGGGGTTTGAGTATATCTCCTAACCAAGTCCGTTGTGCCATAAGTCACCTGCAATGAATCTCTACAGAAAAGTTTGACATATTTCTACCGCTAATTGCGATCGCAATTTCTCAGAAATGCCGCAGGGGGACTCGGAAAACGGGGAGTGGGGGTTGGCTGCCATACCGTACAGCGCCTAAAATCACTAGACTTTCAGACGGATTGTTATTTTTTGTAATATTATAGAGTGGAGCACTCATAATCGATCAAAAATATGGAACCCGCAGCAGTTCTCGGCATTTCACTGGGCGTGTGTCTGGTGGCAATCACCGGATTCTCGATCTACACCGCTTTCGGTCCCCCTTCTAAGGAATTGAGAGATCCTTTTGAAGAACACGAAGACTAAAGAAGAAGGAAGCCACAACACAGATTCGGACACGGCTACACGGATGAATTTAAGTGTGTTTCCAGATATCTCCAATTCTCTGTCTCTCCCTCTCTCCCTGGTAGATATTCTTCTAGGGGTGAGAAGGGAGTGATGCTGTGAGGCGATCGCGTGTCGCCTACTCGTCAATGGTATATTTTTCATAAATACAGTAAATCTCTATTCCATTTAAGCTAAAAATTATTAAGTTTCAGGGCAAAGCATAATGGGCAATATCTTTGGGCATTTATTTCGGATATCGACATTTGGGGAATCTCACGGCGGCGGTGTCGGAGTAGTAATTGACGGTTGCCCGCCCCTGGTGTCGATCGACGCATCGGAAATTCAAGCCGAACTCGATCGCCGCCGCCCCGGCCAAAGCAAAATTACTACGCCCCGCAAAGAAGCAGATACCTGCGAAATTCTGTCTGGAGTGTTTGAAGGCAAAACTTTGGGAACGCCGATCGCAATTTTAGTCCGCAATCAAGACACTCGCCCCCAAGATTACGGCGAAATGGCGACAACCTACCGCCCTTCTCACGCTGACGCTACCTACGATGCTAAGTACGGAATTCGTAACTGGCAAGGCGGAGGTCGCAGTTCCGCGAGAGAGACAATAGGTAGAGTAGCAGCAGGGGCAATTGCTAAAAAAATTCTCAAACAAGCAGCAGGAGTCGAAATAGTCGGCTACGTCAAACGCATCAAAGACTTAGAATGTGTCGCCGACCCGGACACTGTTACCTTAGAACAAGTAGAAAGCAACATCGTCCGCTGTCCAGATGCTGAATGTGCCGAAAGAATGATTGAACTGATCGAAAAAGTTCGCGACAGTGGAGATTCGATCGGCGGTGTAGTCGAATGCGTCGCCCGCAATGTACCCAAAGGACTGGGAATGCCCGTATTCGACAAACTCGAAGCCGACTTGGCAAAAGCCATCATGTCCTTGCCCGCCAGCAAAGGCTTTGAAATTGGTTCCGGGTTTGCCGGGACTCTGCTCAAGGGCAGCGAACATAATGATGAATACTATACTGATGATAAGGGTGTAATTCGTACAGTGACGAATCGCTCTGGCGGAATTCAGGGTGGGATTGCTAACGGCGAAAATATCATTTTGCGGGCGGCATTCAAGCCGACTGCGACAATTCGCCAGCAGCAGCGCACCGTTACCCGAGAAGGCGAAGAAACGCTGCTGGCTGCCAAGGGACGGCACGACCCTTGCGTTTTGCCAAGAGCTGTGCCAATGGTGGAAGCGATGGTAGCTTTAGTGTTGTGCGACCATCTGCTGCGCCATCACGGACAATGTGGAACCTTAAAGCCTGAATTTTAAAATGGAAATCAGCTTGTCCTCTGTAGCGGCAACTCCCGTTGATTGCCCTCAACCCTCCGAATCAATAAAAGGTATAGATGATTTTGTCGTACAGTTCTGGGGCGTGCGGGGCAGTGTTCCGACACCCGGACAGGAAACTGTTCGCTACGGCGGCAATACTTCTTGTTTGGAAATGCGAGTCGCTGGCAAACGCTTGATTTTTGACGGCGGAACAGGCTTGCGGATGCTGGGAGACCAGTTGGTGCAAGAAATGCCTGTGCAAGCTTATATGTTTTTTACTCACTATCACTGGGATCACATTCAAGGTTTCCCGCTGTTCGCCCCAGCTTTCATCCGCGGCAATAGCTTTGATATTTACGGCGCGACTCCGCCTGATGGAGATTGCATGAAAAGGCACTTCGTCGAACGGGTGCTCCACTCAAATTCGCCTGTGCCACTGATGGGTTTGCAGGCAGATTTGAATTTCTACGAACTCAATCACAACCAGACGATGATGCTGGACGATATTGAGATTAGGACGGGTTCTCTGAATCACCCCAATACTGCTATGGGATATCGGGTTACTTGGCAGGGACGATCGGTTGTTTATTGTTCGGATACTGAACATTTTCCCGATCGGTTAGATGAGAATGTCTACAATTTAGCCCTCGACGCTGATGTGCTGATTTACGATGCGATGTACACCGACGAGGAATATCACAACCCCAAGTCTCCGAAGGTGGGTTGGGGACACTCGACTTGGCAGGAAGCGGTGAGAATGGCTAAGGAAGCCCGCGTGAAACGAGTGGTGATTTTTCACCACGATCCGGCTCACACGGACGATTTTCTCGATCGCATCGCCGAAGATGTGCAAATCGCTTTTCCGAAGGCTGTCATGGCCCGCGAGGGTCTGATTTTGCCGATCGGCTTCTGAACCTTCGCCCTTGTGAGCTCGATCCAACCATCAACCGATAAAACCATAATTGTTATGTGAATATGTGGAGCTGGGCGGGAGACCAGCTCCACAATTTTTTTAATACGCAGCAAACTCTTAACTGCATGGTATAATTCTTGCTTGTTAAGTTTTAAGGCAAAGTATTTAAGGTTTTTTTTATTCTTCAACCGCGTCCCCAAGACGCCAAGACGTAAGATAATTGGAGAATTGCCAAGGGTGAAAAGGAGACTGTTTTGAATGTCAACAAACACGGGGAGGCGAGGCGATCGCACGCCTGAGTGCTAGTCTGATGCCAGTAGACTTCCAGAAGCCTTGTTACAGATTAATTATTAAGGACAAAAACTGAAGTTATAGCTCGGTTCAAATAAAAGCGCGATCGGTTTTTTCGGATCATGAATATTGACAACTCTCAAAAGCTAATAGCTTTTAGGTAGAAGCAGAGAAAATTTTCAGCAGTCAATTTGACTAACCAGAAAGAAACGATGGCTCTTGGGTTTGGCAGGAGCTGCGGCAAGTGAATGTTATGACTTGACTATCAAAATGGGAAATTTACGTTTTAGATCTTCAGCACATCAATACAGATGGATTGCCTTAGGCAGTTTTGCTGTAATTATGGGTATTTCAGGCGCCCTGGCCTACCGCCTCGCCCCGCCCCCCGGATTCATGGCTCAAGGCACTCTCACTTCTAATAATCCGCCAGTAAAATTTTCGAGTACGGGCACGACAATTCTCAAGCAGGGAGAGCAACTTACCCCAGAGGTTCTGCTGGCAGATAATGTTGTCAAAGCAGTGGCAGATGCAGTTAAGCTGTCGCCCCAGCAAGTTCGACAAAATGCTAGTGTCAAGATTTCTAAGCCGGAACAACCCCTAGAGATTGTTGTTGGGTATCGCTCGCTCGATCAGGAGCAAGCAATCCAAACGGCGGATATGTTGATGAAGGGCATGGTTGAAAAAAGCCGCCTGATTAACAGATATCGGTGGCAATCCGTCAATCAGTCGCTCAACCAACGCTTGGCACAAGTCACTCAAGACCTAAAACAAGCTCAGCAAAAACTCGACCAATACGAAAGAGAACGCGCTCGCCTGTTGCAGCAAATGAAGCTTCAGCAAGACTTTTACAACAAAACTCAACTTGCAATGGCGGATACGCAAGCTTCGGAAAAAGAAATGGTTAGCAGTTTGGCCGCCGCTACAGTGCCACAAATTGTGGCGACGCCCACGAGCGATCCGACAGTGCCTCTGATTTTGGGAATTGGCCTGCTGTTGGCAATTTTGGTCAGCCGGGGTTTGATTCCTTCGGTGGCGGATTGGAAGTACAAGGCAGCTTTTCAGCGAGAAGAAAGCGAAAGGCTCCAAAGTGCTTTGTACCGACTGATCAAAGAAGGCCGCGGCGAAATAACTCTGGTGCGGTTTGCGATGGAAACGCGGCTGTCGCCGGATGTCGCTCAGCGTTTTTTGAACCAACAAGCTGAAGTCTTTAATGCCAATTGCGAAATTAAAGACGACGGCAGTATCTTGTACCACTTCCACATTTAAAGGGCTACGAGCGATCGCACTCCACAGAAGACTTTAGCCGATCGAGGCATCACTGCTCGATCGGCTTGTTTTTTTCTTAATAGGACTTATCTCAGGTTCGATCGATCGACTATCCCGCTCTAGGTGGGCAGGGGTTTACGGGATCTATAACTTATACTACAACTACAGATTGTGGTAAGCCCGCCGACGCGAGCTGGCGGTGCAGTGATTTTACCCGACCTGATATTACCCTCAACCCGGTTTCTTACCTTATGGGATACCCCGGAGCTAAAAATTGCTTTATCGACAGAGGTGTTGACTAACGTAGAGCACCCGAAGATGGGGCTAGTTCGTCCCAGACTGGCTAAAAAATATTTTTTTGTTCCGCTTGCTTTTTGGTTAAATATATGTATAATGATAAAAAATCAGTAAATATACGGTTGCTTTTTACCTTAGTTACCTAGTTGAGGGGTAATTTATGCTTAAATCTTTCTTAAGGTAGAAGTCAACTCAGTACAAATGCGGTAGTATTAAGCAGTAGCCGATTCAGCGAGATTATGTAGTTTCACATCAGAAACTCGATCGGGAAAAAGCCTGGGATCAAACTCCCCAACTGAGAGCTTACATTTTCATATTGAACTTTTGTAATCACCTAGAGGCTAAATCATGATTTTAGGAATAATTGGTTCTTCTTTCCTAGCTTACTTTTTGCTAATGTCGGTCGCTAATTACGGCGACACTGGAATGTAAATTAGTTAAGGCACTTATGCACCGAGACATAAGGCAGCAGGCAAAAAAAGCTGTTTGACAACTTCTTGAGAACTTCGATTAAGTCTCAGCTTGGGCTATGTCTGTCGTGTCAGCTCGGACAAAAAAATGGATGGATGAAGGAGTCGTTAAGTACCGCTGTGACTGGGAAGAAGCAGACCCTGTAGCTGCTCGGAACATAGCAGATTTGATGGACTGGCGCGATCGGCTCCACGCTTGGGGATTAATTGGCGTCTACGAAAATGGCATAGGGTTTGGCAACGTCAGCGTCAGACTCGGCAATTCTCGCCAATTCGTAATTTCGGGAACCCAGACTGCACACTTGAGGACTCTGGGACCAGAATTCTACTGTACTGTTACCGAATTTAATTTAGAACAAAATTTCCTCGGCTGCCGGGGCCCCGTACAAGCTTCGTCGGAGTCCCTGACTCACGGGGCCCTGTACCTTAATAGAGAGGAGGTGGGCGGGATAATTCACGTCCATAATCCTATGCTATGGCAGCAACTGCTGTTTAAAATTCCTACTACTAGAAAAGAAGTACCTTACGGCACTCCCCAGATGGCCTTAGAAATGTTTAGACTTTTTGAGGAGGAGAACTTGGCAGAGCGCAAAATTCTGGCGATGGCCGGTCACGAGGACGGCATTATCTGTTTTGGCAGCACAGTGGACGAAGCTGGCAAAGTGCTTTCGGCTGTGATTGGTTACACATGAGATATCGCACTATTCTGAGAAAAAGCTAAGAAACCGGGTTTATTGAGAAAAAACCTAGGATTTTACCTGTGTCTATGGCAAGAAACTAAGGTGATGGCGTGGATGCCGGATTTGAGTTAGACTGAGCTTTACCCTTGAAATCGAGCCGCTGGCTCGATTTAGCCTAATGGGTTCAAAACTTTTGAAGTGCCTCTTGCCTCTGCGGTAAGGGAAAGATATTTTTAAATAGAAACACATTATATAACAAAAGCTGAGAGTCATCGTGAATCAAACTAAACTTGTAAGCTCAAAAGAATTGCAATCAGAGGTATCTCGTCTCACCGAAGAGCTGCAAATGCGCGACCAGTTGGTGCAGCAGTTGTCTCAAGAACTTTTCAGGCTGGTGAAGGGCAATTCTAATTTTGTGCCGGCGCCGGAAGTTTCCGATCGCCACCAAGCTCAAATGCAGGCAATGCGAGAACAACTCCAAGCTGTTGAAGAACAGGTGGGTTTTTATCAAGAACAAATTGCAGAGCGAGATGCTGAGGTTTACCAACTGCGGCAGTCGGTGCAAGAATTGACGGATCGCTCTCGGATGCTGGAACAGGTAGTACAGGAATTGCCGGGGGTTTACCGCCAGAAGTTTGCCGAACGGATCGAGCCGATTAAGGAAAAGTTGGATCAACTGCAAAAGGAAAACCGCCAGTTGCACACTGAGTTGCAAAGCGTAACTTACCGTCTAGCTGTGCGGAACCGCAAGGCTAAGGGCTTGGATCTGCCGAGTGTCGATGCTGAGGACGATCGGGGAATTCAAATGCCGAGCTTTGGCAATGTCTAAGGTTTTGATTGTGGCGGGTGGTGAGAATGATCCGGCCGCAAGTCTCAAGGCGGCGATCGCTCAATCTCATCCTTTAACTGAAGTCAATATCTGTGGGGTTTCTGAACTTAATTCTGGCGCGATCGCTCCGGGTGGGGCGCTAGTTTGTCCTTTGACGCTGGATGTGCCAGAAAATGTGGTTTTTCCGGCTCAAGAGGTGTTTCGATTTTGTGGCAATGTTTCGGCAGCGCGCGATCGAGTGTCCCAGGAGTTACTTTTTCCCGTCGGGGGTGGCAATTTTTGGCTGCCTGTGGTGTTGACGGCAAAGGGGCCACTGTATGCTGAAGTGATCGGTGGGGAACCTGACCAGCAGTCTGGCGATTTGAGTTACTCTCAACCGGTGCATTTGTCGGATGTTTGGCGACAGCAGTTGTATGAGTTGGCTTACCGCTTGCTGAATCTTTTAAATGCGCCCCCGGCGACTTATTTGATGCAGTTTGGGTTTGTAGGGGAAAGGATTTGTTTCGATCGACTTTGGCCTTTTCCGGCTGCACCTGCGATCGCTTCTGTCGGCGTTCAAGTGCCTGATTTATTTGTTTGTCATGGGTATTGCTTGACAAATAAACCTATTTATGATGTAGGAATCAGCTCTACGCTTGCTGCTTGAAGTCTCTTGCAAACTTGAGGTTTAAACTGGGGATCTCATTTTAATCAAGCCACTAAAGCCGGAGTTTCAGGGGAGACTATTTGGTCGAAACTGTCAAAGATTTCAAAGAGTTGATCTAGTTGAGTAATTTCAAAAATTAGCTTGACTGTGGCTGAGAGGTTGCAGATGACGAGGCGGCATCCCCGGTGGCGAGCGGCGTTGAGTCCACCGACTAAGGCGCAGATCCCGGAACTGTCGATGAAATCTACCGCGCCCATGTCTATTACCCAGAGTTTGTGGCGATCTGGCACAATCTCGGCTAGCTGTTGCTGGAGGAGGCTGCCGGCTTGGGAGTCGAGGCAGTTGTGAGGTTGAAGGACGATGGGTGGGTTGAAGTTGGGAAATTCCATAGCAGTTATCCTACGATCGTAAAGTATGAATAAGTGAGTTTATTTGCTGACTCTCTTGAAAAACTCAGGGGATTTCAGCGTATGTTTTAGGAGGCGCGATCGGGCTAGGGAATCGGTGGGGAGAGCCGTTGTGATAAATTTAGTAGGAAACTAGGTAGCGATCGCGCCGAACGCAACCGCAACAATTCTCTATTAATCTAGTATGCCTGAAAGGCTAATTTTTAGTTAGACCAGCGATCGCGACAACAGTGTGTTCTTCATCACAGCGAAAGATTGCACTATTGGCTGAATCGAGCCAATATATAAATGTATTGAGCTTTGCAAAAGTTTACGAAGGCAGTATCGAATGTCTTTTGAGTTTTTATCGTTAGAGACTATTCAGCAATTCGCGCGTGATTACGGCTACTGGGCAGTATTTCTAGGAATTTTGCTGGAAAATCTGGGAGTTCCTCTTCCAGGCGAGACTATTACGATTGCTGGCGGGTTTTTAGCTGGCAGCGGGGAACTGAATTACTGGTTTGTGCTCGGCAGTGCGATCGCCGGTGCGACTGTGGGAGGAAACCTTGGTTATGCGATCGGCAGGTATGGCGGCTGGCCACTGCTGCTGAAGTTGGGAAAATTTTTCCGCTTTCGAGAAGAACAACTGTTTGACTTAAAAGAACAGTTTAGCAAAAATGCAGCTAAAGCCGTATTTTTGGGTCGTTTCATCGCATTGCTGAGAATTTTTGCTAGCCCCCTAGCAGGTATTGCAGAAATGCCTTTTTGGAAATTTTCGCTGTTCAATGTTCTGGGTGCTGCCAGTTGGGCATCTGTAATGGTGAGTTTATCCTACTTCTTGGGACAAGTTGTGTCTTTAGAGAAATTGGTAGCTTGGGCTGCTCAATTTGCAGTATTTGCTTTGCTGTTAGCAGTTGCTTGGATTGCAATTCCTATTTGGTTGGAGTCGCGGAGTTTGGACAAGACTAAATAAGATTGGCGGTTAGACTTTTTGCAAAAGTTCGGGATTTTCTGTTTTTAACCGCAGATGAACGCAGATATTATCTATTTTTGCAAAAAGTCTAAGGATTGGCTATCTCCTATTAATAAGTCACGACTTCTGTCTTCAAAATTGTCAAGTTGGTAGCGCGAACTTCTATCCTGAGTCTCATCTCGACTTAGTATGAGGATGTTCTTGGATTGAGTTAAATAGGAAGGATTTCAAAAACTTGATCGCTATAATTATAATTCACAGAATGCTGCCAACCAGGGAGGAGAAGAAGTGCGATCGCAATAATCAGGGTGTTCGCTGAAAGGCCCTGTAATAAATACTCTAGCTCTTCAATTACTTTAAACAGTCTATTAGCAATATATTCAGGACTTACGCAATCAAGGGCCTTAAATCAAAACTTGGAGATTACTTCAATAGGCTATCTTCTGACAGAAAATAGTAGTGTACGTGATCTAGATTCTCTGGAGATACCTGAATACACCAATGAAACACCTTATTTACGATGGAATCCAAACATTCAGCAATTTTAGCTTGATTAGTTCGGTCATTTAGCAATAACAAAGTCAGACTTTTTTATCTAATATCTTATTTTTATTCCTCGGTTAATGCTTATTGAGCTTGCTCTATTTGTTTTGGACTCAGATAATTTTGGGCGGATAGTCTTGCACTAATTGAGGGAAATACTTTTGAAGTATAAATAAGTCGGTGAGAAAAAACAAAACTATGTTAAAATAAGTAAACATAGAGAATACGTCTACTGAGGTAACTCAATATATGGGCGCTAGATTAAGGGTATTTCTCAGTCAAGAGCAAGATAAAACCCTATTAAAACTGAGAACTACGGATGTTCCCCAAAAAGTCAAAGACCGAGCAGAAGTAATTAGATTAAATGCAGATGGCTGGTACGTTGAAAAAATAGCTGCTCACTTTAATTGGACCCCACAAACAGTGAGGGAGGTTTTACATAGATGGCAAAAACTAGGCATGGAAGGGCTTTGGGAATTACCGGGTCGAGGAGGAAAACCGAAGTAGAAAGAAGAAGACATAGAGTTTTTAACAGAATGCCTCAAAAATGAACCACGCACCTACAACAGCGTTCAATTAGCCCAGAAATTAGAAAAAGAGCGTTCTATTAAACTAAGTCCGGATCGATTAAGACGAATACTAAAAAAAAAGGATTTATTTGGAAACGAGCGAGGCAGAGCCACAAAGGAAAACAAGAAAGTGCAGTACGCCAAATCAAACAAGCAGACCTAGATATGCTGGAATGGGCTGCTGCTGCGGGAGAAATTGACTTAAAATATTTAGATGAATCAGGATTTGGTGCGTGGAGCGAACCTAGTTACACTTATTACAAACGAGGACAGCAAAAACGGTTAGAACAAACCAAGAGGCGTGGTCGGAGATTAAGTATTGTAGGACTTT